>PMIL01000163.1 GCA_003157075.1 Bacteroidales bacterium
CACAAGTTTTTTACCGGTGTTTCGAATATACAATCCATCTTTTTCCAGCTTATCAACCGGTACATTCTTATATTCCTCCCGGTTTACATTGCCTATAAGAATCTCATTATCTTCCGGACCCGTAATATCTGAGACGATGGGGAGAACGACGCCTGATATCCTTTTGATGTAATCCTGGAATACCAAAGCTGACTGGATCTCATTAACATTGCCTTTTTCCGGAATGATGATCCTGCATTTTGATTTGCTGTTGTTTACCAGAGTAAATTGCTGGGCTTGCGCTGCTGCCAAAAAGAAAATTGCGATTAGAAATAAATGAAGTCTTTTCATATTATATTCATTTTTACAAGTAAATATAATTCAATCTGATAAGGAGGTACTGTCTTTGAGAATATATTTATTAATAATTTGTTTATGGTGATTCTGTTTTAGTTTTGCTTACCCGGTCAACAAGGTATACTATCGATTTGAATGAGACACCTGTTTGCAGGCTCAATCCGATCTCACATGTCCGGCTTGTCGAATATCCGTTACGTACATCGCTGGTTAATTGACTTTTAATGTCCTTTAAACCGTGTTTATTCAGTTCAGGAAATGTAAAACCACGATCACCGGCAAAACCGCAACAATTTGATTCAGTTACAATAACTCTTTTGGCACAAGTTCTGGCAAGATTGACCAGTTTCAAATCAAGTTCCATCTTCTTCATGCTGCATACAGGGAATACAGTTATGGTCTCATCCAGTGGCGTAATATCCAGGTATGTTAGAAGAAAATCAGTTATAAACTCAACGGGCTCATACAGTTTTAGTCCGGATTTTATGTTATCTCTCATTGTATATAGACAGGGGCTCATATCGCAAAGCACAGGATATTCTCCATTTCTGCTCGCCTTTATCAGGGCTGATTCAAGTTCATCTGATTTTTGTTTTCCGGCTTCAATATAACCCTTACTGGCAAAAGCCATACCGCAGCAAAGACTATTCAGATTGTCAGGAAAGATTACCTGATATCCGCCCTTGTGTAATAGTTCTATCATTTTTAATGAAAGCTGTTCCTCTCCGGACTGATCCTTCGATAAACCCATTGAGCGGTTGATGCATGAAGGAAAATAGACTACTTTTCGGTTAGAAGCCCGGGGTTCATCATTTTTTAATTTTTTAATTCCGGCTCCTTTAGGCATAAAGGGATTCCATAGAGGGACCCTGTTTCCCGATATCCTTCGTAACCCTGTTGAGGCTGATCGCATAACTGTGGTTCCCAGTAGAGTATGAAAAGAACTGACAATTGAAAGCGACACTCTTACAAATGAAGTAACCAGTTTCATGTGACCGGCAATCCAGTTTGCGCCTTTTTGCCTGGATGCAACGTTTTGAGACCGGAGATTTTTAATAAGTCTTCCGGTGTCAATATTAACAGGGCAGCTTGTTGCACACAAGCCATCAGTAGCACAGGTTTCATCACCTGCATAATCGAAAGATCTGGTAAGAGATGCCACCATATGCGGCTTATGTCCGCTTTTTTTCAGAGATTCTATTTCCCTGTAAACAACAATTCGCTGTCGGGGAGTAAGCGTCAGACCGGCAGAGACGCATGAAGGTTCGCAAAATCCGCACTCGGTACACTTATCAATGATCTCGTTTGCAGCCGGTATTGGTTTCAGATTTTTAATATGAATACTTTTATCCGGATTTAAAATAACCCCCGGATTCAATATATCCGACGGATCAAAAATCCGCTTTATTTTTTGCATCAGGTTATAAGCATCTTTTCCCCATTCCATTTCAACATAGGGCGCCATATTCCTGCCGGTTCCATGTTCGGCTTTGAGGGAGCCGTCGTACTTATGAACCACAAGTTGCGAAACCTCTGACATAAGCACTGCATATCTGTCAATCTCGCCCTGAGTGTTAAAATCCTGAGTGAAGACAAAATGAAGGTTTCCTTGAAGTGCATGACCAAAAATCACCGCCTCATTGTAGCCATTTTTCTTTAATATATTCCGGAGGTCAAGTGTTGCTTCAGCAAGCGATCCGGCTGGAAAAGCTACATCCTCAATGATTACAGTTGTTCCTGTACTTCTCATAGCGCCTATTGAGGGAAACAATCCCTTTCTGATTTTCCAGAGAAGTTCATATTCAGCCGGGATAGCAGTGAATTGAACATTGGTCTCGGTTGGAATCGATTGTATTGATGTTTTTATAACATCAATATTGTTGTTTAAAACATCGGCTCCGGGAGCAACTGTTTCAACGAGGAGGGCGCATGCATCATCGTGCAGTATTTTGAGGAAGTCGGGAATGCCTTTTTCATGTTCAACTGAACGCAACCCGGCACGGTCAACCAGTTCCACCGCCGAAACCGGAGTATCTTTTAATAATGTGACGGCCATGCATGCATTTTCTATATTTGTGAAGATCATCAGAGAACTTGCTTTATATGCATGCTCAACAACTGTCCTGTAACTGATTTCGGCAATGAATCCCAAAGTGCCTTCCGATCCTATCATGAGGTGTTCAATGATGTCAAAAGGATTACTGAAATCAATTAGTGCATTCAGACTGTAACCAGTTGTATTCTTCATTTTGTATTTTTTCCTTATCCTTGCGGAAAGGACACTATCATTTTTTGCAGATTTTGCCAGGTCTTCAATATCCGAAAGAACCTTAAAATGCGATTCTTTGAATAAAGTCCTGCTTGATTCGTCTCTTGTATCAAGGATAGTTCCGTCGGCAAATATTATCCTCATGCCGGTTACCGTTCTGTATGAATTTTCGGAAATTCCGCAACACATTCCACTTGCATTATTTGAGGCAATGCCTCCTATCATTGCTGCGTTTACCGACGCAGGATCAGGACCAATTTTTCGCCCGTAAGGAACCAGGACCATATTGGCTCTTCCTCCTGTAACTCCAGGTTGGAGGCTGATCTCAGTGCCATTTTCATTTATATGGAATTTTTTCCAGTGAATACCAGCTATTATTAGTACTGAATCGGTAACAGACTGCCCCGAGAGACTTGTACCTGCCGCACGGAATGTGACAGGAATGGATAGTCCATAGCTCTCTTTTAAAATGAAAGACACTTCATTTTCCTCCTTTGCAATGATTACCAGCCTGGGAATCAGTCTGTAAAAACTGGCATCAGTCCCATAAGCAAGAGTATGCAGCGGGTCGTGAAAGATCCTGCCCTTATCAATTGATCTGATAAGATGATCATAGAGGACTTTATATTTTCCTGAAAGCATAAAGAGACTTTAGTTACACTTTATAAGTAGTAATGAAGGTGTTCAAAGATTAGGATAAATTTACATTAATTGTATTATAAAAGAGGGCCATTTCCGCACAAGTGTGCGATTATTTTCATTTTTCCCCATGTATCTCTCCGGGTCAATGCCGGAGGATTTCTTTCTTCTTAATTTCTTTTGATTTTCTTATAGATTAATCTTCAATGGATTAGCAATTAGTTATCTATTTACTTTTTTAAGTTTACAAATTCTGGCATATCCTTTGGATAGTCTTTATATAAGATAAAAACCGTTACAGGGAAACAAACTTTAAACTGAAAGACTATGAAAAAGCAAATGAGCAAAATCGGAGTGATAGCATTAATGGTTTTATTTTCAAGTTGTGCTACGCAAAAGGGCTATATGTTGTCCTCAACACATCCAGGTAAGAATAATTTTATAGTTATTAAAAACAATGTACACGGAATTGCAAAGGCAAGTTCGGTATTTGGTTTTGGTAGACTTTCAAAAGGAGCTTTGATTAATGAAGCAAAAGCACAGTTAATAGAATCTAACCATCTGGAATGCAATCAATCGCTGGTAAATCTTAATATAAACTGGAAAATGGTTTACGCGCATCCCTTTCTGATTACGAACAGATGCACCGTTACTGCGGATATAGTAGAATACAGTCAGAACCAGTCAATTCTTTCAATGGTATCTCCAGGTAAATAGCCGATGTCTACCTGTCATTTCCACACAAGTGTGCTCAATAAAGTTTATAAATTCAAAATTTTTTGTCTAAAAATGATTAAAAAATGCAGTATTCAACTTTTGTTAAAATCATTTAAAATTCAAAAAAATGAAAACAAAAATCAGTATTCTATTTGTTGTGTCATTCTTACTGATAGGACTAAATGTATCTGCGAATAATTCCGGAAATTCAGAAAAAGTGAATCCATCCGAAAGAAAAAATGCATATAGTTCTTACAATCAAAGTAATGTGACAGGAACAACAAAAAATCAAAACGGACAGAATTCTACCATTGACCTGAGAGTAACTGGTACTTCAAGCGGACTTACAAACTATATAATTTATGTTGAATACAATGATGGAAACAGTTGGAAAAAACTAACATATAGCTCTGTGATCGGTCAAAAAGGCAAATTCTATGTGACAGTAAATTCTAATACGTACTATTTTGATTTCTGATACATAGAACCTTAATTGATGAATGCCCGGTTGCTGCTTATTGGATCTAATTAAGATATTCTTTACCAGGATTATTTCAAGTCCTTTATGATTGAAACAGCTTCTTTCAGCTTTAATTCCCTGTTATACAGGATGCCCTGAACACCCTGAAGCTTGCTTCCTTCTTTAAGGGTACCTGTATCCAGAGGACCAAATCCAATTTCTTCAATAATTCTACTGATCTTTTCTTTGGCTTTTTTATCGTCGCCGGCGATAGGAATGACTCTTCGTTCTAAAATGGGCAGGCTGGTATTACCATTTTCTGAAAGATGCTTAAACCAGATCGTATTGAATGCTTTCAGTACAATGGCACCGGGAAAATGCTCAATAACCTTTGAACTCGAAATATCAGAGCCTAAATCATAAAATGTCCCGTCTACTTTATATGGATTCGTCGTATCAACTATTATCTTCCCCGGCACATTGAATGTAGCCAGGGAGTCAATTGATCTCCAGTGGATTGAAAGTATTATCACATCACTGTATATTATAGCTTCCTCAAGAGAGACAGGATGTAATTTACTTCCAAGTTCAACTGCAAGATTTTTAAGAGAAGCAGGTCCTCTGGAATTGGCAATGGCTACATCATTTCCTGATTTTACTAATAACCTGGCGAGATTACCACCAATGTTTCCGGCGCCAATAATTGAAATTTTCATAATTTTTATATTTTAGTTACCGGCATTAATATTTAGAAGAAAAAGCATCTGACCTTTTCATTTGACTCAAAGAGTAGACATATCAATAACGAATCGATAATGCACATCGCCTTTCAGCATTCTTTCATAGGCGCTATTAATGTCTTTAATATTTATGATCTCCACATCAGAAGTTATATTATGCTCGGCGCAGTAGTCCAGCATTTCCTGAGTTTCAGGAAGACCTCCGATAGATGAACCGGCAAGGCTTTTTCTTCCCGACAGAAGGCTGAATCCTAATATCTGCGCCGGAGTAGGAGGCGCTCCGACACAAATTTGTATACCATCTGTCTTCAACAATGAGAGATAAAGATTATAATTGTGAGGAGCAGAAACAGTATCAATAATGAAATCGAAGTAGCCTGTTACGCTTTTTATACTTGCTTCATTTGTTGTCAGAATAAATTTATGTGCACCAAGTTTTTTCGCATCTGCTTCCTTGGATTTTGAAGTGCTCAGCATCGTTACTTCAGCTCCGAAAGAGGCTGCAAACTTAACTGCCATATGTCCAAGTCCACCTAATCCGAGAATTCCAACTTTATGTCCCTTCCCGATTTTCCAGTGTTTCAACGGTGAGTAAGTTGTGATTCCGGCACATAATAGCGGAGCTACCGCTTTAAGGGGAAGCTTTTCTGAGACATGAAGTGCAAAATCTTCCTTAACTACTACTAATTTTGAATATCCACCATATGTTCTGGTCTTTTTGTCTTGTTCCAGACCGTTATAGGTAAATGATATACCTCCTGTACAGTATTGCTCCAGACCATGATGACAGTTATCACATTCTCCGCATGAATCCACCATACAACCTACACCTGCCAGATCACCAACCTTGAATTTTTTTACTTTATTGCCAATTTTACTTACCCTTCCTATTATTTCGTGTCCGGGCACCATGGGAAATAAGGAACCACCCCATTCATTGCGGATCTGATGCAGATCAGAATGGCAGACACCGCAATATAAAATGTTTATCTGGACATCATCTGCTTCAACTTCTCTCCGTTGGAAGCTCCAAGGCGCAAGAGCCGTTTTTGCATCTTGTGCAGCATAACCTTTTGTCTCAATCATAATTTATTTCTAAATAGAACATACATGGTTTGAATATGTTCACTTAAACAAATCAGTAAGCTATTGGCGACTTGCACCTTTCTGATAGTAAAAGTGTTTCTTTAACCTGTCATTTTTTATTACTTTTGGCGTCAGGTAAATTTTTAACTATGGATACTAATCAGGATCCTGTATATTCAAGGAATGTTGTTGAATTTGTTGCTGTTGCAAATGAATTCTGCAAATATTCTGAACATGCTTCAGAAATAAATGGTGAGGAAATGCTGAGGATAATGCAGCGTATTTTGCCTCTTATGTATCTGAAGGCTTCCCTTTTACCAAAACTGGAACCATTCTTTGAGGATGGAAATGAAAAGTTTGTGACAGAAGCTGACTGGAATGCAGTGAATGATATTCTCAGAGAGAGATTCGGAACCGCAAACGATTATCTAGAGGTTTTCGATGAAAAAATTAATGATTCTGAAGGACCGGTAGTATCAGGCATTTCTGAAAACATTGCGGATATGTACCAGGATATAAAAGACTTTCTGCTTCTTTACCAGACCGGAACAGGCGAGGTTATGAACGACGCTGTTTGGGAATGCCGAATGAACTTTGAAAACTTCTGGGGTCAGAAACTTGTCAATTCGATGAGGGCAATTCATAAGTATATATACTCTGGGGAGGAGATTGGAAAGGTGGAAAAAGAGACTGATGAAAATGATGAAAACAGGAATACTTCGGATTGGTTTATATCAAGAAGACAAAAGGATTTAAAGGGGAGTGTCGAAAAAGATGTATAAAGAGAATATTACAGTTGAAGAGCTGGCAGAACATGAACTTTCATGGTTTAAAGGTGAAATAGTATTAATTGACAATCTTAAAATATTCTATGAGGTTTTTCCAAGACTTCTCAGATCAGAGCTTCTTGGTTTTGATACTGAGACGCGGCCTACCTTCAAGAAGGGGAAGAAGAATTCGGTCTCGCTGATTCAGCTTTCAACAGAAGACCTGGCCTGTCTATTCAGGATCAATAAAATAGGTATACCGGATGAACTTGTGGAACTATTATCCGATCCGTCTGTCATCAAAGCCGGAGTTGCAGTCCACGACGATATCAGATTTTTAAAGGGGGTAAGGAAATTTTCACCTGAAGGTTTTATTGATTTACAGAACTTTGTTAAAGATTTCGGGATACAGAGTTCAGGATTAAAAAAGCTTGCAGCAATTGTTCTTGGATTCAGAATATCCAAGAGGCAGCAGGTCACTGACTGGGAAGCAGAAAAACTGAGCGAAGCCCAGCAGATATATGCCGCGACAGATGCATGGGTCTGCCATCAGATCTATAAGAAACTGGTAAATGGAAATAAGGTTTGAAGAAAGACAAAAGATAAAAGTAAAAAGGTAAAAGAGCCACAATCTGATTTTAGCCCCCCTTGGGGGGGATGGGGGTAAAAAATGCAAGAACGAATTAAAATAGTTTTAAAATCCGGGAAGGAACAATCACTCCGGCGTTTTCATCCCTGGGTATTTTCGGGTGCAATAAAGAAAATGTATGGGACTCCGGCAGAAGGAGACCTTGTGGATGTATATGACAATAAAGATGAATTTCTTGCAGTAGGTCATTATGCTCCAAGCTCAATAGCGGTAAGGGTATTGTCCTTTGTTAAGGAAACGCCTGATATCAGCTTTTTCAGGGAGAAAATCAAACGTGCAATTACTTACAGGAAAGCGATTGGCATTATTGATAACCCTCAGATAAATGTTTTCAGGCTCATCCATGGTGAGGGTGATGGTTTACCTGGTCTGATTGTTGATTTTTACAATGGAGTAGCCGTAATGCAGATGCATTCAATAGGATTCTACAGGATCAGAAAAGAGATAGCGTCCATTCTGGCAGAAGTACTCGATAACCGGATCACTGCTGTTTATGATAAAAGCGAAGGAACAATTCCTCATATGTCATCTATTACGGCCACAAATGAGTTTCTGTGCGGAAGTTCAGATCCTGTGATAGTAACAGAAAACGGTTATAAATTTAAAATTGACTGGACCACAGGGCAGAAAACAGGATTCTTCATTGATCAGCGGGAGAACAGGAAGCTCCTGGAAAATTATACGGAGGGAAGATCGGTACTAAATATGTTTGGTTATACGGGAGGATTTTCTGTATATGCAATGAAAAATGCGACTCTTGTTCATACTGTTGATAGTTCGTTCCCTGCTGTGGAACTTGCCAATGAGAATATAAAACTGAATTTTGGAGAAGATAAGCGGCATGAATCATTTCAGGTTGATGCATTTGATTATATGAATCACATCAAAGATCAATACGATCTGATAATACTCGATCCTCCGGCATTTGCAAAGCATAATAATGTACTGGCCAATGCATTACAGGGATATAAAAGACTGAATATAAAAGCAATAGAACAAATTAAACCTGGTGGGATTATTTTTACTTTTTCGTGTTCCCAGGTTGTCACTAAAGAAAACTTCAGGAAATCGGTCTTTGCAGCTGCTGCAAATACGGGCCGGAATGTCAGAATATTACATCAGATGAACCAGCCTCCCGATCATCCTGTAAATATTTACCATCCTGAAAGCGAGTATCTGAAGGGTCTTGTTATTTATGTCGAATAATACAATTATGGATACTAACAGAAATATTTTGCTTGTTGCAAAGAAACTGGGTCTCCATGACTGGCAGGTTGAAAACACTATCAGGTTAATGGATGGCGGAGCTACAATCCCTTTTATCAGCAGGTACAGGAAAGAGATGACAGGCAGTCTTGACGAAGTTCAGCTGATGCATATCAAGGAAGAGTATGAAAGGCTGAAAGACCTTGATAACCGGAAAGAAGCCGTGATAAAATCGATTGAGGAACAGGAAAAGATG
>PMIL01000231.1 GCA_003157075.1 Bacteroidales bacterium
TGAATATAAACCAGATCACACATTCATAATGACCTTCTCTGCACCAAATGACCCGGAAGTCACTATAATGAAAGGTACATGGAACTTAACAGGAGACCAGTTGAAAATAACTTTTGAACCAAAATTTAATCCGCAAAAAAGGACAACAACAGCTACCGTTTCATTTAATGGCAATACTATGATTACCACTGCAGTGATGCCAGCTCCATCCAGAATAGTCAAAACAATTTCTACAAGCACAAGAATGTAAAAGTAAAAAACGACAATGATAAGACAGGGTGATCAAATCACAAATCCACGAACGGGGCAAGTAATGATTTTTCTAAAGACAAGTGCAGAAACAAATGGTGAACTGCTACAAATAGAATGTTTCAGTCCACCGACACTTGAAAGAGAACCTGAGCATATCCACCCCTTACAAGAAAACAGTTTTAAATTTATTTCAGGTACCTGCATATTTATGGTTGACCGAAAAGAACAAACTGTTGGAGCCGGGCAATCAATAAATATTCCTGCTAACGTTCCGCATCATTTTTGGAACGCCGGCAACACAGTTGCTCATTACATACAAGAATTCAGACCTGCATTGAAAATTGACTGCTTCTTTGAGACATTTTTCGCATTAGCAAAGGATTCTAAACTTAATGAAAAAGGGATTCCTAACTTTTTTCATGTTTCAATTATTGGATTATCCCAAAAAGACGAAATTCGTTTGACGAATCCGCCTTGGGCATTACAGTATATTATTTACAAAATTCTTGCACCCCTTGGCAAACTACTGGGATACAGCGCCGATTATAAATCTACAACGCCATGACTTGACATAGCATTAGTGCAATTTTTTGAATATGAAAAGTACTTAAAACTCCCATAAATGACAACTCACATCATTAGATTTCTAACCCTGCTTATGGCTGGTTTGGTTGCAGGAACACTTTTTGGAATATGGATAGGCTATAATCCTAAAAATTTATCTGTAAATACTTATGTTGAATATCAGCAAGGTGCTATTAAAGCATTAAATACACTTATGCCTATCCTGGGATTAATTTCTGTAATTTTGACAGTTATAGCGGCAATACTTCAAAAGCAAGACCAATTTGTATTTGTAATCCTAATAATTGCTTCTGGTTTTCTAATAATCAGTGGATTGATAACGAAGTTTGGAAATCAACCTATCAACAGCATTGTAATGACATGGAGTAAAAACTCAATACCAACTAACTGGACTGAACTAAGAGACAAATGGTGGTTACTACATAAATTACGAACTTTAACAACTTTTATATCATTTTGCCTTATTATTTGGTCGAATATTAGAAGAAATTAAAATACAACGTGATTTAAGTTCCACAAGGTATCCTTAAAAGCTAAAACTTCTCCACAGCGCTGCCTCAACAGTTTATAGGTTAATCAATAACCGTGAATTAAAATACTTAATAATATATTTTGACCGTTCAAAGTACTGTGTGGACTGGATTTTCTATCCGTTGCGTAAAAGACTAAATAATTTCATAAGAACATAAAATAAGCACATGCGGTTGGAGCAAAGATTACAGGATTAAAAGTGAAGCTTAATTTCACTCATTTTATAGCATATCTGACGTTTTCGTCCCTGATTTACAGTTTTATGAAGCCCGATTTATGCCGTAACGCCAAATTTTTATCCAAAGAATCAAACTGTTTGTCAAAATAGGATTTTATAATTTTATTCTGCACTAATCATCCTATTGTATTTATTTTCAAGACTATAGCANNNAAAAATGACATTGAAAAGTAATTATTCTGAATGTGTAAAATATTGTTCATCTTAAAAGTAAGATCAAGAAAATGATGAAAACTTTTTATCAGATTACAGCAAAAGAGATTGGCACTGTCACTCTCAGAAGGAGAAAGATAGCTAAGGCATTACGCTGGTGGCTGCGTGAAAACGGATACGCATGCAAGTACTATTTTTTTATTAAATAAATAAAAATGACATCAAATATTAACAATATAGAACTTACAGACAAGTGCATAGTAATTGTAGAGGACGATCCATCGCTTAGCAAATACTATAAAGCTTTATTAAGAAATACAGGAGCTGATGTCAAAATCTTTCATACAGGGAAAGAATTCGTGGATTACTTACTCATTAAGGAAAATGGGATGGATTTTGTTATTATGGATTTTCTGATTCCATTATTAAACGGAATTGAATGTATAAGAATCCTGCGCAAAGAAAGAAAAAACATTCCGGTAATAATGGTCACTGCATATTATTCCGAGGAGGCAAAAGAAGAAGCCTATATCGCCGGATGCAATGAATATCTCCTGAAGCCAATCTTCCCCGAAAAAGTATTATTTCTTATTGAAAAATACCTCAAGTCAAAAATAAGAGTTCACTTTACCAGGTGATCCAATTAAATCAATTCAACCCGGGCTTCATTAATCCGATATTTTAATCTGTAACTTAACGGTTTATTTACCTGTATCTGAATACCGGAAGTACTCCTGTTTTCTTAATAAGATCATGAGATATTAAAACAAGATTATTATTGCTGCTTCTGAAAATGCCCGCTTAAACGATCAATATTCTCTAGAATTCTGTATTTTAGCATATCTGATTGTCTGATTGAAAAGTAACAGAATGAGAAAGCTTTTTAAGGACAAAGTTGTAATCATTACCGGAGCCTCTTCTGGCATCGGAGAGGCAATAGCACGTACATTTGCATTGAATGGGAGCAAGGTGGTTCTTGCCGCCCGCACCGAACCGAGACTTTCTGAGATTACAAATGATATTAAATCGTCAGGAGGTGAGGCTTTCTATGTAAAAACTGATGTTAGCATCGAATCTGACTGTAAAAACCTGATAATAAAAACAATTGAAAAATACTCCGGAATCGATATCCTGGTAAACAATGCAGGATTATCTATGAGAGCTTCTTTCATAGACGTTGATACAAAGGTACTTCATCGCCTCATGGATGTAAATTTCTGGGGTACTGTTTATTGTACTAAATATGCCTTGCCCTATATTCTTGAAAGAAAAGGAACATTAATCGGAGTATCATCTGTCGCCGGGTTTCATGGACTCCCCGGACGAACAGGATATTCCGCTTCAAAATTTGCCATGCACGGTTTGCTTGAAACCATCAGAATTGAGAATCTGAAAAAAGGGTTGCACGTTATGATAATTGCCCCGGGATTCACTTCAACAGAAATCAGGAAACATGCTCTCACAGCTGACGGACAGGAGCAGGGAGAATCTCCACTTCAAGAACAGGATCTGATGTCACCCCAATATGTGGCAGACTGGGTCCTTAAGGGAATAAGAAAAAAGAAGAGAAATAAACTTCTTACATGGGACGGAAAACTTACGGCTCTTTTCCAGAGAATTGTCCCTGACCTGGTTGACTGGGCATATTATTATGAAATGTCAAAAGAGCCGAAATCACCGATTTAATGGCTCAACGGCTCAACGGCTCAACGGCTCAACGGCTCAACGGCTCAATGGTTAAAAGGCTCAATGGCCTATCCTCTTTTATTTAAACCTTTACGCCTTTGAGCCTTTGCGCCTTTACGTCTTTCTGTAATGAAATTCACTTCTTAGCGTCATGTATATAAAAACCATACTAATTAAAATACATGCGCTATGAAAAAATTATTAGGAATTATCGTTTTAACGATCACAGCAACAATTCTTTACGGACAAAAATCAATTGACGACCTGTTCGAAAAGTATGCAGGGAAAGACGGATTTACTACCGTTACCATAGATGGCAATTTATTTAAACTGGTTCATTGTTTTGGCGATAATGATAACGATGATTCCCTGCCGGTCAACATTACTGAAATACGTATCCTTGCTCAGGAAAAAGACCACATGAAGGTAGAAAACTTTTATAATTATGTGATAAATGATATTGACCTGAAAAGCTATGATGAATTCATGAGAGTTAAAAACTCTGATCAGGATATGAGAATGCTGGTCCGTACCAGCGGGAATAAATTCAAGGAATTCCTTCTTATTGCAGGCGGAGAGGATAATGCAGTTATCCAGATCAAAGGGAATATGACTTTTGCCGAAGCAAAGAGGTTCTCAAGGGAAGCAGAGAAAAACCATGGGCTGAATATCACTAAAGGTTTTAAGAACGAATAATCTATTTATCTTTATATGCACTCTTTAATTGAGTGCGGCACTAATGACCAGAAATGATTTTAATGATCTCGTACGGCAACTTAACCGTAATCTATATGGATATGCCTTCCGCATCCTCAGAAACCAGGAGGAGTCGGAAGATGCCGTACAGGAAGTATTCATTAAACTTTGGGGCATGGGGAAAAAACTTGATACGTATACCAGTATTCAGGCCCTTGCTACCACAATGATTAAAAATTTATGTATAGATAAGACAAGGAAACAGAAACACTTTCTGAGAGGGGAATATGAAGAGAAAGACTTTTATAATATGGATAATTCTTCGCCATTAACAATTATGGAAGACAGTGAGACCGGAGATATACTGACTCAGATTATTGATCAGTTGCCTGATGCGTATAAGCTTGTAATAAATATGAGGGAGA
The DNA here is from genome assembly GCA_003157075.1 of Bacteroidales bacterium. Lineage (GTDB taxonomy): Bacteria > Bacteroidota > Bacteroidia > Bacteroidales > VadinHA17 > LD21. The sequence goes on from PMIL01000231.1 coordinate 4,567, forward strand.
TTGAAGGACTTTCATATGAAGAGATATCTTATAAAACGGAACAGAACATTAATACTTTAAGGGTGACACTGTCAAGGGCAAGAAAAATCATTAGAGAAGAATATAATAAATATCACCATGAAAGAAGAGGATTTAAAGAGGTTGATCGACAGGTACTATAGCGGAGAAAGTACTGAAGAAGAGGAGATTGCCCTTAGGGATTATTTCAGAAAAGAAAATATTCCTGAGGGTTATGAAGCCGAGAAGGTAATTTTTGGTTTCTACAGTGAGTATGAAGATATACCAGAGCCTTCTATCGGCTTTGAAGCCCGTATTTTAGCTGGAATAGATGCTTCGGACAGACAGAGTGCATCGCTGAAGCTTAAGAAGTATCTTTTGCCTCTGATAAGCACCGCAGCCGGTCTTCTATTGCTTGCCGGATCTTATTTTTTCTTTGTGAGCAGGGCTGAACCCAGGGATACTTTTAAAGATCCGGCAATGGCTTACGCGGAAACTTTAAAAATTCTCAGGGAGGTTTCACTTCAGCTGAATCGCGGAGCACAGGTTCTTGAACCGATAGGTAAAATGAATGAGGTAACGAAGAAAAGTTTTGAGACAATAAATAAATCCACCAGAATGGTTCAGAAAAACCTTAAAAGCCTGGATTACCTTAAAAATTCCTATAACGTTAAACAATACCCCTCAGGGAAGAGTATAAACAAATAAAGATCAATGATATGAAAAAGGTATTTCTTTCTTTCATTACAATTTGCCTGACACTGATAATGCAGGCTCAAGGTAATCCTGTTGATGATATGTTTAACAAATACTCAGAAAAACCTGGATTCACTGTTGTGTCAATCTCAAGTAAAATGTTCAGTTTATTCGAGAATAAGAATACTGAAAATAAAGATGCAGATGATGTAATAAACAAACTCAAATCTATAAAAATATTATCTGTGGAAGATTCGCTTCTCAATAAAAATCTGAATTTTTACAATGAATTGAGTAAAAAGCTGGATCTGTCAGTATACGAAGAACTTATGGTTGTCAAATCGGGGCTTGATGTAACGAAATTTTTAATAAAACAAAAAGGGAATATCATTTCAGAATTACTTGTGATAGTCGGTGGACCGGGAGGAAATTCCCTGATTTCAATAAAAGGAGAACTTAATCTGAAGACAATCTCAGAATTATCAAAAGACATTGATATACAAGAACTTAAAAGTCTGGATAAAATAGATAAGAAAACTCCGGAGAAATAAAATCTATATTTAATCGCTTTTCCGGGAAACCTTAATGAATAAGTTTCGTACAATACCTCAGATGATGCTGAAATGCGTCTCATCTTAAGATTTAAATTTTTCTATATTTGTATAAACCGAAACTTGAACAAATACCAAACCTATGAACAAACAAATTATTAAAAGAACCTGGGTTCTTATGATCATTTTGTGTCTATTTTCATTGGCATCCTTTTCACAATTTAAAGACATAGATTTCCTTAGAACAGCTCCGGTTGACGGAGTGAAATACCTTGAGGCATATATAACTCCGTGGGCAAATGCTTTTGGAGCTGGTCTGAATGGTGGCTGGTACAACACTGCAAAACCACATAAATTCGGTGGATTTGATATTACAATAAATGCCAGTGCAGGGATTGTTCCGACATCTGCACAAACATTTGATGCATCCAAGATCGGTCTTTCAGCTTCTGTAACCGGTGCAGGCGTTTCGTCCACTGTTGCTGGTCTGGATAAAGCCGGTCCGCTAATGAGCTATAAATCAAACGGTGTAACTCTCGCTTCGTTTAATGCTCCAAAGGGGGCAAACTGGAGATATATACCTGTTCCTACTGCACAAGTAGGTATTGGATTGCCTTTAGGAACAGAGCTGAAGGTAAGATTCATACCTAAAATAAAGATTAAGGACGGAGATGTTTCTCTTTGGGGTGTGGGACTGCTTCATAGCCTTACGCAATATCTGCCCGGAGATAAAGCATTACCCTTCGATGTATCACTTTTTGCAGGATATACTAAGCTGATGGCTGATGTACCGTTAGCATTGGATCCCGATCAATCTGTAGTACAGGCGTATACTACGGTAAATCCGGCAACAGCATTTAACAGTCAGAATATGAAGGTCAATGTAGAAGCATTAAACGTAAGTGCAATTGCGTCTCTTAATCTGCCTGTAATTACATTTTATGGTGGAATTGGGTATACTAAAACAAGAACAGGTATGGAATTGTCAGGCAACTTTCCTTTACCCGTATTTGTTGCGACACCGGTCCCTCATGCCGAGTATAATGACAGTGGCATAAAAAAAGGTTCCGATTTCCCGAAAATGGATATTAAGAATTTTTCTGGTATGAGAGCCAACATCGGGTTCAGGATAAAACTTGCGATCGTTACAATTCATGCTGATTATACGAGGGCTCAGTACAATGTTCTCACAACAGGGCTGGGATTCTCTTTCAGATAAAAGAAATAACAAAATTTAATGAGATCCCCGGTTCCCTGAAAGTCCCGGGGATTTATTTTTTTTGCATTTTCAGAACTATTTATATTGTTTTTTAGTTAATTGCTTATATCTACATTCAAAAGGATTAATGATCGCCGACACACAAAAAATAAATAATGCTTATCGTGCTTTGCTCCAGGCAGCAAAGAATACAGTTTCTCCTGATGATAACCAGGTGATAAGAAGGGCTTTGGATCTGGCTGTTGAAGCCTGCGGAGATAAAATAATTCTTACCGGTGAACCGGAAATCCTGCATGCTTTATCTGTTGCACGGATTATTGCAGGTGAAATGGGGCTTGGACTCACAGCTATCATCACAGCACTGTTGCACGATTCCTATAATAATCTAAGCATCACCCCAAAAGAGCTTGAAAAAGAGTTTGGGAAAAAAGTCATTGAGATACTGAATGGCTTTGCCCGTATTACAAGCATCGATTCAATGCAGTCATCTTACCAGGCAGAAAATTTCCGTAAGCTGCTTTTAAGTCTGGCCGATGATGTAAGAGTTATTCTTATTAAACTGATCGAGCGTCTTGAGTATATGCGAAACCTTAATCATGCTCCTGAAAAAGATCGGATACCGATGGCCTCGGAAACGTATTTCCTGTATGCACCGCTTGCACACAGGCTCTGATTTTACAATATAAAATCTGAAATGGAGGACCTTGCAGTCAAATACCTCGAGCCGGAACAATACAATTATGTCGATTGCCGTCTGAAACAAACAACTGCTTCAAGAAATAAACTCATTCGGGATTTCTCAGCACCCCTTAAAGAAAAACTTGAAAAGCAAGGCTTTAGATTCACTATTAAAAGTCGCACAAAATCAATACATTCCATAATGTTAAAAATGAAAAAGCAAGGAGTGGAATTTGAGGAAGTGTATGACCTCTTTGCTGTAAGGATAATACTTGAAAGTAAGGGGGAGAACGAAAAATCAGATTGCTGGAGAGCTTTTTCGGTGGTGACCGACCTGTATCAGCCAAATCCAAGCAGGTTGCGCGACTGGATCTCAATTCCAAAATCAAACGGATACGAATCACTTCATACTACGGTTGTCGGGCCTAGAGGAAAATGGGTAGAAGTGCAAATACGATCGGAGAGGATGGATGAGATTGCGGAAAAAGGCCTGGCAGCTCATTTCAAATACAAAGGAATAAAGGGGGAAGGCGGGCTTGATTCATGGTTATCCAGAATGCGTGANNTTTGATATTCATACTGACGTAGGATCATCATGTGTGGGAGCAAAAGTCAACGGGAAGAATGTAACTATAAAGTATGTCCTGCAAAATGGTGATCATGTTTCAATAATAAGATCCAAGAATCAGAAACCCAAGCAGGATTGGCTGACGTTTGTAATTACCACGAAGGCTAAAACAAAAATAAAACAGGTTCTGAATGAAGAAAAGACCAAAGCTGCAGCTGATGGAAAGGAAATCCTGATGCGCAGGATGAAGAACTGGAAGATAATATATGGAGACACACTGATACAAAAGCTGCTTAACTATTATGCACTCAAAACTGCTCAGGAACTTTATTACCTGATCGCAACCGAAAAGATAGAGCTACTTCAGATTAAAGAAGTTTTACTGAAAGATGAAACTGTTGTTGAGAGTGTTCCTGCAGCTATATTGCCAGAGAAAGAGTCCAGGGAACAGGCAGATTCACAGATCTCTGATTATCTGATCATTGAAGACAGGGTGGAGGGACTTGATTATAAACTGTCAAAGTGTTGTAATCCCGTTTTCGGCGACAGTATTTTTGGTTTTGTTACTATTTCCGAAGGAATAAAAATTCACAGAACAAGCTGTCCTAATGCCCACAACATGATGGCCAGATATCCATACAGGGTAATAGCTGCCCGCTGGGCAAAATCGAAAAGCAGCCCTTCATTTGTTGCTACGATAAAGATGACAGGAATCGAGGACCTGGGTATGGTAAATAAAATAGCCGATGTGATAGCCGACCAGAAGGCCGTTATCAGGAGTTTTAATTATAATATGGCAGATGGTCTGTTTGAAGGGATACTTAATATAATGGTTATTAACAGTGATATTCTTCAAGGTATTAT
>PMIL01000023.1 GCA_003157075.1 Bacteroidales bacterium
AGTGTCATATTTGGTTTTTTCAGGTTCGAAAAAACTTTCAACTTCATTTACTGATGATATATCACTATCACTTGGATTGACAGTGATGCCGGCTTTTTTAAGAATTTCTTCGGTTATGAATATAGGACAGCCAAATCTCAGAGCTATTGCAACCGCGTCGGATGTGCGGCTGTCAATTGAATATTCCTTTTCTCCATTATTACAAACTAGTTTCGAAAAGAAAACGCCTTCCTCCAGTTTATAAATCATAACTTCGATAACAGAAATATTGAACTCATCAGCAAATTTTTTAAAGAGGTCATGAGTTAATGGGCGTGGAGGGTCGAGGTTTTCGAGTTTTATCACAATTGCCTGTGCTTCAAAGCCTCCGATAATAATAGGAATTCTTCTGTCCCCATTTTCTTCGATCAATATCAGCGCATAAGCTCCGGACTGAGTCTGACTGTATGATATACCCATTACTTTTAGCTTTACTCTTTTCATATCAATTGTTTATGCGCCAAAGATATAGCCTGATTTTTATTGTCTATGACAAATATAAAGATATTAGCACTAACACTTGGAGTGGGAATATTCTTTTTTATCAACATCCTTACAATAATAGCGATCTCTTTGTTCATTTATCCTCTTCGGAAAAATTTAATTCCTTATTATCTGTTGCACTATAAGGATTTCAACGGAAAAAATCAGACACAATGGTTTGTAAATAATCTAATTTTTATATCTTTGCAGTCCAATTTTGGATAAATCCACCGGGGCAACTGAAAGTTATACGATCGAATGATCCAATACGCCTCATGGAGTAACGTAAAAAAAAGATAAGATGTACGCAATCGTAGAAATTGCNNGCAGGTCAGCAGTTTAAAGTTGAGCACGGCAAAAAGATTTTTATTCACAGACAGGAATTTGAAGAGGGAAAAGAAGTAGAATTCGACAAGGTACTTTTAATTGAGGACGATGGTAAAATAACAATCGGGGAACCTACAATTGAAGGCGCTGTTATCGGAGGAAGGATCCTCGACAATACAGTAAGAGGTGACAAAGTAATCGTTTTCAAAAAGAAGAGGAAAAAAGGTTACAGAGTTAAAAACGGACACCGTCAGAATTTTACTGAGATCGAAATCATCAGTATAAATGGTGTCGAATCACCAAAAAGAGTTGCTCCGAAAAAAGCTGCAGATAAAGCTGATGAGGCTACTAAAGCTGAAGAATCCACAAAGGCAAAGAAAGCTGCAAAGAAACCTGCGGCTAAAAATGTAGAAGCTCCTGTAAAGAAAGCTTCTGCTAAAAAAGTTGCTGAGAAAAAACCGGCTGAGAAAAAGCCTGCAGCAAAGAAATCTACAAAAAAATAAAAAATAATTAACTGAAAGTTTAAGCAAATAAAAATATAGAATTATGGCACATAAGAAAGGGGCAGGTAGTTCACGTAACGGTCGCGATTCTGAAAGCAAACGATTGGGAGTGAAACTCTTCGGCGGCCAGACAGCCAAAGCAGGCAACATTATAGTTCGCCAGAGAGGTACAAAACATAATCCGGGCCTCAACGTCGGCCTCGGAAAAGACCATACTCTTTTTGCACTCACCGATGGTGAAGTTGAGTTCAAAAGAAAAAAGGATAACAAGACTTATGTATCGGTTAAGGGCGTGAAATAGTAATTATTTTAATTACTTAAACCAAGTCAACAGATTATTTCACACCCTAAACCGGTAACAGAATAAGCGATTATCTTACAAGATTCAGGCTCCCGAAATTCTTTTCTCCTACAGGAAAGCATTATCGGGAGTTTTTTGATATTTTTACGGCAGGCACGAAAGCCTGCTTTTCTTATTAATTCATAACTGAATATGTTAACAATAAACCTTATTCGCGAAAAGAAGGAATTTATAATCGAACGGCTGAAAATAAAAAACTTCGGAGCGGAAGAAATAATCGACAGAATCCTTATTCTTGATTCCTCACGTCGCGAAATCCAGGCAAAATCTGATATGCTGCAGGGAGATATGAACCGTATTTCTAAGGAAATAGGCTCTCTTATGAAAGAAGGAAAACACAAAGAAGCAGAGACAGCAAAGGAGAAAACATATTCGCTTAAGGAAGAAATCAAGACATTGACTGACAAACTGGGACCTCTTGATGCTGAACTACGCAGTGAGATCGTGCGTTTGCCTAATCTCCCTCATGAATCTGTTCCCCCCGGACATGGAGCGGATGAAAATATACAAGTTAAAGAAGGTGGTGTGATGACTNNCAAAGGAGCAAAACTGCAAAGAGCTCTAATAAGCTTCTTCCTCGATGAGGGGGAGAAAGCTGGCTATCTTGAGGTAATGCCCCCGATTATGGTCAATGAAGATTCCGGATTTGGGACAGGTCAGCTGCCGGATAAGGAGGGACAAATGTATCATGCAACCCTGGACAATTTTTATCTGATACCAACGGCTGAAGTTCCAGTTACAAATATCTACAGAGATGTTATCCTCAATGCCGATATGCTTCCGATCAAGAATATTGCATATACTCCCTGCTTCAGAAGAGAAGCCGGCTCCTGGGGAGCCCATGTACGAGGACTTAACAGACTGCATCAGT
>PMIL01000329.1:0-12968 GCA_003157075.1 Bacteroidales bacterium
TTGTGAGATTGAAAACAGAAAAGTCCTTGAGGACCTTATTTATGGCACCAACCTTTCAAAGTTCAATTATAATATAATTCATGAGGAATCCCCTGATAGAAGAGGAATAGATGTTTGTCTAATCTATAGAAAGAAACTGGCTAATCTTATTTCCTATAAGTACTGGCTTCCCGGAGAGATAAAAAACAAAGATTTTAATTCCAGGTCTGTTCTTTATGTAAAAATGGCTATTTGTTCAGATACTATACATCTTATTGTAAATCATTGGCCCTCAAGAAGAGGAGGAGTCCTTGCAGGTGAAGATAAAAGACTTCAGGTATCCTCAATGGTAAAGGAAAAGGTCGATTCGATATTTAAGTCCGACACAAAAAGTGCCAGAATAATCATCTTAGGCGACTTTAACTGTACACCTGAAGATCAGATAATCAGAACACTCCTCTGTTCCCCTGATAGTGGCAAGGTCCTGATAAATCTCTCTGACAGGATGGAAGAAAAAAGTGACGGGACCTACAGATATATGGGAAGGTGGGAAATGATTGATCAGGTTATAGTATCCAAAGAACTATTAGAATGTGAAAAGGGACTTTATACGGGTCCGGATTTACTTAAGATTTTCAGGCCTGAATTTCTTTTGAAAAAGGACCCTAAATATCCCGGATTCAGTCCTTTTTCAACTTACAGTGGTTATAGATATCAGGGAGGTTATAGTGACCATCTGCCGGTAATACTAGACCTTAAAGTCAGGTAGTCTGATCAACAGCTGTCAATCCCAATTCAATTCCTTTTTCTATCATTAAATTTCGTGCTGCATTAGGTTCGTTCGGGATAATTCCGTCAAGTATTGCGTCTCTTATTGCATTCTTGATAATTCCGACCATTTTACCTGGTTGAATTCCAAAAGTCATAATTATCTCACTGCCATCGATAGGAGGCTGAAAGTTTCTAAGAGCATCCTTCTCTTCTATCTCTCTTAGTTTATTCCTTACAATTCTGAAGTTTTCAAGATGTTTTGTTTTTTTTGCTTCGTTATTTGAAGTAATATCAGCTTCACATAATATCATCAGATCATCTATATCATTGCCGGCTTCAAAAAGCAATCTTCTGAGCGCGGAATCAGTTACAAGATCCTGAGACAGGGCTATTGGCCTGAGGTGAAGATCAACTATCTTCTGAACATATTTCATCTTTTCATTTAACGGAAGCTTAAGCTTCCGAAAAATATCAGGAACCATTTTTGAACCAACAAATTCATGCCCATGAAACGACCAGCCGGAATCAGGTAAATATTTCTTTGTAGCCGGTTTGGCGATATCATGAAGGAGAGCTGCCCATCTGAGCCAAAGATTATCTGTATTCCTGCTTATATTATCAAGTACTTTTATTGAATGATGAAAATTATCCTTATGTGCTCTTCCATCCTTAGTTTCAACTCCTTTCAGATTATCGAGTTCAGGAAAAATTATTTTGAGCAGACCTGTTTTTTCGAGTAAAATGAATCCTTTTGAAGGATTTGAACTCATAATTATTTTATTAAGTTCTGCTACAATCCTTTCGGCCGACACAATCATTATTCTGCCGGCATTTTCTTTTATTGAATTGAATGTTTCTTCCTCGATCGTGAAGTTTAACTGAGTAGCAAACCTTATTGCTCTCATCATCCTTAAGGGATCATCAGAAAAAGTTTTGTCAGGTTCAAGTGGCGTTCTGATAATTTTCTTTTTCAAATCGTCCAGCCCTCCAAAAGGATCCAGAAATTCCCCAAAGGTTTCACGGTTGAGACTAATAGCCAGTGTATTGATTGTGAAGTCCCTTCGTTTCTGATCATCTTCCAGAGTTCCGTTTTCTACAACAGGTTTCCGTGAATTCCTGTCATACGATTCCTTTCTTGCTCCAACAAATTCGATTTCATACTCACGGTTTTTGAACATTGCTGTTCCGAAATTCTTAAAAACGCTTACTTTAGTACCATGATGAATCTTTCTGGCCGCTTTTTTTGCTATATCAATGCCACTTCCTATTACCACGATATCAATATCCTTTTCGGGATGATCTCTTTTAAGCAGACAATCCCTTACCCAACCTCCTATAACATATGCTTGTACATTCTCTGATGTAACAACAGATGAAAGTGTCTCGAAGATTTTGTCATTAAGACATATATTCATATATAGATATGACGATTTGTTTATTATTCATGACAAAGTTACAATTAATACTCAATTATAAGTAAATACTGATATTTGCAGTTAATTGGCATGAAGCTTGAATTGTAAGTAAACAAACACAACTTACTGATGTTTATTAAATAAAAATGATATGATAGAGCATCTTACAAAAGAGACATTTTTGAATAAAGTATTCAATTATGAAACAAATAAAGAATGGAAATATGAAGGCGAAAAGCCCTGTATAATAGATTTCTATGCAGACTGGTGCGGCCCATGTAAAATTGTAGCTCCTGTTCTTGAAGAACTGGCCAAGGATTTTGACGGGAAGATTAATGTTTTCAAAGTTGATACTGAAGCAGAACAGGAACTTGCTTCGGTATTTGGAATAAGAAGCATTCCGTCATTCCTGTTTGTTCCGGCCGAAGGTCAGCCGCAAATGGCAATGGGGGCCCTGCCAAAAGAAACCTTCGTTAAAGCATTTAAAGATGTACTTGGTGTAGAAAAATAAACAGTTCGTCAAATAATGTTTATGTTTTGTTAAATATTAAGTATAAAATGAAACAAATTATGTCTGATAATCGTTTAACAATCAAAGGTTAGAAAATTAGGTTATAAGGGTTTTTTTTCATGGATTTAGGTTTAGGGTAGTAAAGTAGTAAATCAGGACTTCGGTCCTGATTTATTTTTAGGAAAGGTCCTTAAATATACTGTTTATCTCCTCCTCAGTGGACCTCAGTTTTTTCTGACAGAGTTTAATAAGGTCAGAGGCCCGTTTTACTTCAACAGATAACTTATCAATATCAAGGTCTCCGCTTTCAATATTATGCAGAATCTTTTCTATCTCTTCAACTGCATCATTAAATGAAAATTCCTTTTTAGCCATCGTAATAAGATATTATTAAATTATTTTGAAATTTAAAATTAGTCATTTTGGGGTTCAAACCTCTTATCATCTTTTCCGATAACCTTGCTCTTCGCAGTTCCGTCTTTGAATTGTGTATCAATAATATCTCCTTCTCTTATCTGATCACTTACCTTTAATATTTCACCATTATGAGATGTTATTGTGTAACCTCTTTGCAGCACATTTTGAGGATTAAGAAGTTGTAAAGTGCTTTCCAATGAATTCATTCTTACACTGCTGACTGCCAAAAAATTTTTTGTGCCGGTAATAAACCGCTGATTGTTCCTCTCTAAAGCTAATTTACCCCTTGAAAAAAGCGATTTTACCGCTGATGTAAGTTTTGACCTTTGGTCTGCCGGAATGAGTGCCGCCCTGAAGATTAATTCCTTACCCGTAGTATTGATTTCAATTATTTTGGAAGTCAGTGTATCTTTTATTGCCGATAGCATAATTCGCGAAAGCGGAAATAATCTGATAGAAGAAGATTCAATCCTGGTTTTGTTTCTTTCAATAATATTCCTGGATGCATTAATTATGCCAGGAATCATTTCAATTATATAATTCTCTGCACCGGCTACTGAATCAATCAGAAAATCAGCTACGGCAGTTGGTGTTTTCATTGACATATTTGCCACCATATCAGTAACTGATACATCCTTATCGTGCCCGATGCCTGTGATAACCGGTAAAGGAAACTGAGTAATATGATAGGCTATATTATAATTGTCAAACCAGCTCAGATCCGATTGAGAACCTCCACCTCTGATAATTACCACCAAATCGAATATATGAGAGGTCAGGGCAATTTTATCAAGAGCGCTTATCACACTCTGTTCAGTTTCGGTTCCCTGTAACGCGGTTTCTAGAAGTGAAGTATAAAATACGTAACCAAAGCTGTTTCCTTTTAGATGGTTAACAAAATCGCTATAGCCGGCAGCATTTTTTGAAGAAATAATTGCAATCCTTTGAGGAACAGCAGGAAACCTAAGATCCTTGTTCATTGTGAAGACACCTTCCTGTTCCAGTCTTTTAATAATGAGCTGACGTTTCATCGCCATTTCGCCAATTGTAAAAGCCGGATCGATATCTGAAATTATGAGACTCAGCCCATACACTTCATGATATTCAACTTTTATTTTAATTAGTATTTTAAGCCCTTCCCGAAGCGTTTCCCCTGTGCTGTTCTCAAAAAATGCTTTAAGAAACGTGAACCGTTTGCTCCATATTATTGCCTTTACTCTGGCTCTGACATTTTTTTCATCCGGATGTTTTTCGATCAGCTCCAGGTAACAATGTCCGGCACTGTTTTCCTTGAGTTCCGATATTTCTGCGATAACCCAATAGAAATCAGGCAATGCCATATACAAGGAATCCCTTATGATCAACTGCAATTCTGTTAAAGAAACTTTTTCAGTCATGATCAGTTTTTTAATTTAATGATCCTGCGCACATAAGTCCCCGATGCATCAGTTATCCGTATCAGATATACTCCCTCCGGGGAGTGCTGTAACTCCGTTATAATAACAGATCTTCCGGCATAATTTGCATATCTTTTTTCAAACAATTTACTTCCTGTTAAGGAAATTATTTCAAGTGTCACTTTTTCAGGCGGAATCGAAAATGTAATTTCAAATTGTCCGGTAGTCGGATTTGGAAATATGATAATTCCTTCTTCCGGTACTGTGAGATATTTTTTCTGAAGCTCATTAAGTGCAATAACTATATCGGGAATTCCATATCCATACAGTGAATCGGGAAAATTATACCTGTCGGCACTTGAATGAAGGACATTAATAATATCACTGTTTATTGCCGGTGGTACTGCTTGTATCAGGCAAGCTGCTATTCCGCTCAGCACCGGACATGAAAAGGATGTACCGTTTGAACGGCCAATCAGATTTTCAGAAACCTGCACCGTTACACTTACCCCCATTGCTACATTATCAGGCTTGATCCTGTTATTGGAACCAGGCCCTGAAGATGAGAAATCTGAAATCAACCCATTTCCATCAACTGCTCCCACAGCCAATACACTATCACCATCAGAAGGGAAAATAATATTTCTCCATGTATTTCCCCTTTCATTACCGGCGCTATTTACTACAAGAATTCCCTTTGAAGCTGCAATCTCTGCAACTCTAGTCACAAAGGCAGTATTTCCGTCGAGATCTGAGTGTTTATAATTAAGAGACGGATCATCAAAATTGAAATATCCCAATGAGGATGATATTATATCAACACCGGCACTGTCTGCATATTCCGCTCCAGCAGCCCAGAAATCTTCTTCGCAGGGGAACTCTGATTCTACATCCTCAGTTTTTAGAAGCAGATAATCAGCCCCGGGAGCGGACCCTTCAATCTGGTCAGGTATTATTCCTGCCATGACAGAGAGAACTGCAGTTCCATGTGTAGAGGAATTATAAACTGATTCATTATTATTAACAAAATCATAAGTTTTCCTGATGCCTTTTCTTAAACGAAGATCACCTAATGAGGAAATTACATCTGAATTTAAGAAACCACCGTCTAGTATAGCTATCAGAATATTTTTTCCATCATAGCCTGAATCATGAATTCTGTTTCCATTGATCATTGTCAATGGGCGATCATATGGAGGAAAATCAGATTGAACTACCTGGAAATCAAGTTTTTTATTGAACCCACTCTTTTTTAATGGAGATTTTACAATTCTTACGTTGCTCACAAATGGTAAGCTCAGAATGGCATTAATATCAAATGAAAATTGAGACTTGAACAGGGCAGTATTCATCCATTTTGACGTCGAATGGAGTTTCAGTCCTGACAGAGTTATAATATTCAGATAACTTTTGTTTACGGGAAGATCTCTGAAATCGGGCACTTTTATCCCTGCTTTAAGCCTCCTGTTAACTGCTCTTACTGAAAGAAGGTCCAGAGCTGAATATTTCCCTGTACTATTGTCTCCTTTATCTCTTAAATATACCCTGTAAAAATAAGAATAGATTGGTTCCTGTCCATACATGTATAAGGTTGTGGACGATACCAACAGAGTCATTATGGCTAAAGCTCTGGTAAAGACCGAAAATTTCAGACAGGTCATTATTTAACGACTCCGGTTTTTTCAGGGTCGGATATTCTCCCCTTGTTATTCTCAAGAGATTCCAGAAAGGCAGATTCGTCGATGTCCATCTGCCGGTCTTTAGTTATTCCGGAAATATAATCCAGTTTGTATTTAATGCTTCCATCCTTGTTATATATAACCCAATGACCATCCCTTGCGTCATTCTTATATTGTCCTGAAAATTCTATAGCGCCATTATCAAACCAGAATTCAAATTTGCCGTTGATTTTGCCATTCAGATAATTTGATTTCAGGCAAACTTTTCCGGTCGGGTAGTATTGTATCCATTCTCCCTGCTTGGTGTTGTTTAAATATGTAAGCTTTTCAGCTATTGTACTGTCGGGATAGAATTTAACTGATAGTCCATTCATTATATTTTTTGAATAGTATTCTTCAGAGATCAGGTAGCCATTTGTTATTTCAGAGAAGAATTTCCATTTGCCTTCCTTCATCTGGTCCTTATAGGTTCCTATTGAGGAAATGAATCCATTCTGATGATATATAGTAGCAAGTGCATTCCTTCCATCCTCACTATAAATAAGTATCGATTTCAATGTCTGGTTTTCGAAATATCTTTTGAATTCACCAACCGGGTGATCATCTTTAAAATTTCCCTCATACATGATTGTCTCATCAGGATATTTCTTTATCCAGTGTCCTTGTTTTTTCCCCTGCTGGTCGGTCTTATTCAATTGTATGTCATTCTGACTTGCTGCCGCAACAGAAAAAGCTAAAAGATAAGCTGTTATAAGTAACCTGATGTTCATGTAATGCAAACGGAATAAATCATACAAAAGTACTAAAAATCAGCTGAGATTTAAAACATGAACATTTTACATATTTATTTTCAAATTATATTTGCGTAATTCAGCGTAATCTGCGGGAGATTTTGCTATTGATTTTTCCCGCAGATCACGCAGATCGGCGATGATAAAACTAACATTTGCATTGATAATAAAAAAAAGAGGCTGGAAATTTCCCAACCTCTTTTTATATATTAACTTATGTTTTATTTCACCTCTTCAAAATCAACATCTGTTACCTCTTCGTTTCCTGGTTTACTATTGTTGCCGGAAGGTTGTTCAGCATCAGGTTGAGCTTTTGCCTGATCAGAGTTTTGGGCCGTTTTGTACATCTCTTCCGAAGCGACCTGCCATACAGAATTTAATTCTGCAAGAGCTTTATCGATGGCATCTACATCCTGCGATTTATGAGCTTCCTTAAGTTTTGCCAGGGCAGCTTCAATAGCAGGTTTCTTATCAGCAGGAAGTTTATCACCAAACTCTTTAAGCTGTTTTTCAGTTGTAAAGATCATACTGTCAGCAGTATTTATCTTATCAACCTTTTCTTTGGCTTTATTGTCAGCTTCTGCATTGGCTTTGGCTTCTTCTCTCATCCTCCTGATTTCATCATCATTTAATCCTGAAGATGCCTCTATCCTGATTCTCTGCTCTTTTCCTGTGCCTCTGTCTTTTGCTGCGACATGTAAAATTCCGTTTGCATCGATGTCAAAGCTGACTTCGATCTGTGGAACTCCGCGCGGGGCGGGTGGCAGACCATCAAGATGGAATCGACCGATCGTCTTATTCCCTGTTGCCATAGGTCTTTCCCCCTGAAGAACATGTATCTCAACAGATGGTTGACTGTCAGCGGCAGTTGTGAACACTTCTGTCTTTTTTGTAGGAATAGTCGTATTCGATTCAATCAGTTTAGTCATTACTCCGCCCATTGTTTCGATACCAAGTGAAAGAGGAGTAACATCGAGAAGAAGAACATCCTTTACCTCTCCTGTCAGAACACCACCCTGAATTGCAGCTCCAACAGCAACAACTTCATCGGGATTTACTCCTTTAGACGGAACACGTCCAAAGAATTTTTCAACCAGTTGCTGAATTGCAGGAATACGGGTTGATCCGCCAACAAGAAGTACCTCATCTATTTCTGTTACTGTAAGACCTGAATCCTTAAGTGCCAGTTTGCAAGGCTCAATACATGCCTGTATCAGTTTATCACAAATCTTTTCAAAATTGGCCCGTGTGAGAGTTTTTACAAGGTGCTTGGGAATACCATCCACAGGCATTATATATGGAAGATTTACTTCTGTTGTTGTTGCACTTGAAAGTTCGATTTTAGCTTTTTCAGCAGCTTCTTTCAGACGCTGAAGAGCCATTGGGTCTTTTCTCAGATCAATCCCTTCTTCTTTGAGAAACTCGTCAGCCATCCAGTCAATAATCAGGTGATCAAAGTCGTCACCACCAAGGTGTGTATCTCCATTTGTGGATTTAACTTCAAAAACACCATCTCCAAGTTCAAGAATTGAAATATCAAAAGTTCCGCCACCCAGATCAAATACAGCAATTTTAAGATCCTTTGATTTTTTATCGAGACCATAAGCCAAAGCAGCAGCAGTAGGCTCATTAATAATCCTTTTGACATTCAAACCGGCTATCTCTCCTGCCTCTTTTGTTGCCTGACGCTGGGAATCGCTGAAATAGGCCGGAACAGTTATAACAGCATCCGTAACTTCCTGACCAAGATAATCCTCCGCAGTCTTTTTCATTTTTTGAAGAATCATGGCAGAAATCTCCTGGGGAGAATACTGACGATCATCAATCTTCACCCTGGGAGTGTTATTGTCCCCTTTTACCACTGTATAAGATACTCTTTTAATCTCTTTTGTGACTTTATCATAAGTTTCACCCATAAATCGCTTTATGGAGAATACAGTCTTCTTTGAATTAGTAATTGCCTGCCGTTTAGCCGGATCACCTACTTTCCGTTCCCCGTTTTCAACAAACGCAACAATTGAAGGGGTGGTTCTTTTTCCCTCGCTGTTTGGGATCACAACAGGTTCATTGCCTTCCATTACTGCAACACAAGAGTTTGTCGTTCCCAGATCAATTCCAATTATTTTTCCCATTTTATAATAATTTAAAAAATTTCATTTTATTACAATAAACTTAGCACCTTTATTTAAGCACCAGTTTGATCACATTTAAAAATCTTAATACTATGTTGCGTGAGCAATGATTATGCCATTAAAGTTTTTGGTTCGTTTTATGTAAAAATGGCACCGGGCAGTGAACCTAAAAACATGTAGTGTGACAAAACGACATGATAACTAGTGGAGCCTGACATTTAAAAAGAAGACTGATCAAAGATGTATCATCCAATTCAATTCTGTAACTTTGTCAGCATAATTTAACACATTTATTATTATGTCGATACATAAATCTGTCAGAAGAGTAACAACTCATGTCTTAAATGAGATGAAGCTAAAAGGTGAAAAAATTGCCATGTTGACGGCTTATGACTATTCCATCGCAAAGATTCTGGATGAAGCAGAAATAGATGTGATTTTGGTTGGTGATTCAGCTTCGAATGTAATGGCAGGTTTTGATACCACACTTCCCATTACACTCGACAACNNAAACTCGAAGGCGGTCTGCAGGTTGTTGAATCAATAGAAAGAATCTTATCTGCAGGCATTCCTGTAATGGGACATCTCGGACTTACACCGCAGGCAATCCATAAATTCGGGACTTATGTTGTCAGGGCAAAAGAGGAAGAAGAAGCCCGCAAGTTAATGGAAGATGCCAGACTCCTTGATCAGACAGGTTGTTTTGCGATTGTTCTTGAAAAGATACCGGCTAAACTGGCAGAAGAAGTTACAAATAGCATTAAAATACCAACCATAGGGATCGGTGCAGGAGGAAAGACTGACGGACAGGTACTTGTTTTGCATGATATGCTGGGTATTACTCAGGAATTCTCTCCCCGTTTCCTCAGAAGATATCACAACCTTTACGCAGAGATAAAAGGTGCTGTGCAGTCATACATAACTGATGTTAGATCACAGGACTTCCCTAACGAAAAAGAGCAGTATTAACAAAATCCGAAATGGCTGAAATACTATACGAAGACAATCATATTATAGCAGTTTACAAGAGATCTTCTGACCTTGCTCAGAGTGACAAAACAGGAGATGCACCACTCGATGTAGAAGTTAAAAAATACATAGCTGAAAAGTATAAAAAGCCAGGGGAGGTATTCCTCGGGGTAGTTCACAGACTAGATCGCCCGGTAAGCGGGGTTATGCTTTTTGCCCGAACGTCTAAAGCTCTTTCAAGGCTTAATGAGATGTTCAAAACCAGAGAGGTGAAGAAGATCTATTTTGCAATTGTGAAAGACCGCCCTCCCGAAGATGAAGCTACTATAATCCATTACCTTAAAAAAAACGAAACCCAGAATAAGAGTTATGCATATGATAATGAGGTAAAAGGTTCAAAGCAGGCGAGTCTGACATATAAGCTTAAAGGGCGGTCTGAAAAATATTATCTCCTGGAAGTCGAGCTTCATTCAGGAAGACATCACCAGATTAGAGCTCAACTGGCAAAAATCGGTTGTCCTGTTAAGGGTGATCTGAAATACGGTTTCCCAAGATCAAATGAAGATGGCGGAATCAGTCTGTTTGCACGCAGACTTGAATTTATGCATCCGGTAAAAAAGGAAAATATTATAATTACTGCCCATTTTCCCGAAGGTGACATATGGTCTATTTTTATGGATTCGGTTTCATAAAAAATGAGCCGGAAAAACCGGCTCACCTTTACTCTAGAAGAAACTAAACCACACGGAATTATTATTTCTTTATTGTCTTTTTTGATTCAACTCTTACTGTTTCTTTTTTTCCAGATCCTTCATTGTTAACCCCGAGCTTTTCTTCAATGACTCTTGCAAGTTCTTTTGCCCGGTTTTCGTCATTCCCCTCTATTGTTACTACCATACCATCCTTAGCTATGACGTACCTTGTCTTCTCAACACCGGAATCATTATCCTCATCTGATAGATATACATCGGTTTCATTATCAATATCTTCGTCAGCCCCCTTGTCTTTATTTATATAGATATATTCCTCTTTATCACCATGGTCTTTTGAATCTCTTGAAATTACCCTGTACCTGACGTTGTCTCTTCCTTCATGAGACCTGTGTTTATGAAAGACCATAATGCTGCTATCGCCTTGCTGAGCAAATTGAGCCGAATCAGAAGCGATAACAGTTACTTCCTTAATCTCTTTACCGTCAGCTTCTCCCCCGGAAGAATATGTTACATCTAGATGCTCCTTCCCCTTATGATACCTTGAATCAGGATCATCACTATGATGTTTGATGTAGACAGTCGACCCATCCTTCAGTTTCAGAGAATCAGGTACCGGACTATCTTTAAAAACAGTGTCTATAACTACTTTGGTACCCGAACCATCCCTCTCTATAATTTTAATCTTTTGTTCACTTTTTTTATCCTGTCCTTTCGCTGTGGTAAAAGGGAGGATCAGCGTAACTAAAGCAATGCAGGCAACCATGAATATTCTTTTCATAGCAGGTAAATTTGTTTTATAACAGATCAAAATTACTTTAATGCAAAGATCTCTCAGTTAATATTCAGTTAATAAGAGTTAATGAAAAGTTAAATACTTCTTTATTAAAGAGTTTATGATTTATTTTTGTAGCATGAACAGAAAAAAATTCACAGGTCTTATTATAATGATGGTCTTATCCATCATTGGAATCATTTGGGTTCAGACGGTATGGATAAACAAAGCTGTAGGAATACAGAATGAAGGATTTAATAATGCTGTAAGAATGAGCTTGCTTAATGCTGCAAACACAATTGAATCCACAAGAAAAATGGACTTCTTTAATAATTTCATGCCCTCCGATCCAATTTCGTTCTCTGATTCTTCTGATAACCTTACCGGCTATCTTAGTATCGGAAGCTATTCTTCAACACCTGGAAATAATTTTAGTCTCAGTATTACTAACCAGTCAGTTTCAGGAGGAACAGATGCCGGCAAAATTACCACTGTAAACAGGTCATATTCTATACGAAATGATACTTCAATTGTCGCTGATTCCGTTTCTTATGTTGTCTCCTCTACCGATAAGTCGGGTAAGATAAAGATTTTGCATAAAGGGGATGATATAAATACAAATTCGAGATCAGTATATATAAAACAGAATGAATTTCTCGAGTGGGTTAAAAAGCGCTCAAGTGAATTTCAAAATATGAGCGATCAGATGATTAATGAGATTTACCAATGGGAAAAAACACTCCAGCTTGACAATAAAGAAATTGAATATGCTCTTCAGCAGACTCTTGCTTATACAGGAATACAAACTCCATATGAATATGCAATAATCAAAAATGGGGTTGTACAGAATGGTACTTTTAAAAAATCACAGAAAAATGATTTCCTTAAAAGCAAATATAAGGTCAGGCTGTTTCCGGATAATATCATAAGACAAGATCTTATACTGTCAGTAATCTTTCCTGAACGAACCAATTATGTTCTTGGATCAATGTTATGGATTCTGGGGGGATCAATGCTGTTCTCGCTTTTCATACTGGCTACATTTGCACTCAGTCTTTATTTTATTATACGTCAGAAGAAAATCTCGGAAATGAAATCTGATTTCATTAATAATATGACGCATGAGTTTAAGACTCCGATTGCCACAATCTCCCTTGCAGCCGATACTATTACGAACTCTAAAGTAATTAATGATGAGGTCAGTATAAGGCATTTCATCGGCATGATCAAAAAGGAAAACAGCAGGATGAATAAAAAGGTTGAGACAATTTTACAGATCGCATCCCTCGACAAAAAAGAAATAGAATTCAAATTCGAAAATGTTTCATTGCATACGATAATTGAACATGCCTTTGAAACAATTGAAATACAGGTTCATCAGAAAAATGGCAGAATAGATCTGAATCTGAAAGCTGAAGAACC
>PMIL01000329.1:13023-19299 GCA_003157075.1 Bacteroidales bacterium
GTCAAGGGATTTGGATTGGGTCTGAATTATTCGCGGTCTATAATAGAAGCCCACAAGGGCCATATAAATGTATTCAGCGAACCTGGTAAAGGATCAAGGTTCGAAATATTTTTACCGTTTAATTGGGAGAACTAAAAATGAGCAACAAACCTGTTAAAATATTTCTTGTCGAAGATGATTTGAGTTTTGGATCTGTGCTTAAATCATACCTTGAAATCAATGATTATTCAGTTGAGTGGGTCGACGATGGAAAATATGCAATCGATCACTTCAGGAAAGGTGTATTTAATATTTGCATCCTTGATATAATGCTACCTCATGTTGATGGATTTACTATCGCAAGTGAGATTAGAAAGATTAATACGGAAATACCTATAATTTTTCTTACCGCAAAGAAACTTAAGGATGATGTCCTGAAAGGTTATGGAATAGGAGGGGATGATTATGTCACTAAACCATTTGATACCGATATACTTCTGGCAAAGATAAAAGCTATTATTTCCCGGCGCGATACCCAGGCCGGAACAAAAGATTTCTATGAGATCGGGAAATTTATTTTTAACTCAAAGCTTCGGACATTGACAATTGGCAGTGACGAAAAGAAACTTTCACCAAAAGAAGCCCAGTTGCTGGAATTATTGGCAATAAATCCTAATGCATTGATAAGCAGAGAAATGGCTCTTAAGAAGATATGGGGCTCCGATGACTATTTTACAGCAAGAAGCATGGATGTNNAGCAGATGACAGACACTTTCTATAATCTGTGTTTTGTCTTTTCCTGATAATATAATCCTTATCTTATTGCCTGTTCTTGCTTCCTCCTCAGCAATGACCTGCCTGCAGTTTCCGCATGGTGATGGAGAATCTTCTGTAAATCCGTTACCAGCAAAGGAAGCTATGGCTATTGCAACCGGTTTCTCTTCAGGAAAGTTTGTTATAGAATTGGAGAGGGCATTTCGTTCGGCACAAATACCTGAAGGGAAAGCCGCATTCTCAACATTTGCTCCACGAACAATAGCACCGCTTTCAAGCCTTACTGCAGCTCCAACTTTGAAATTTGAATACGGAGCATAAGCATTTAAAGCTGATTCCCTGGCAGCAAGCACAAGTTCGAGGTCATCGGGATCAAGTTCTTCAGTTTTTTCATATTCTGTATATGAAAAAGATATATTATGCGTTCTAATCATGGCATTCTTTGTCAATTTGGAATATAAAGATAACAAAAAAGTTGGAGTGCCTAGAGTGCCTAAAATTGAAAGAATTTATATTTTGTAGATTTATAACAGCTTTGTTCTCTTAAGTACTTTAGACACTTTAGGCATTTTAGGCACTTATTTTATATATTTTTGTTATAAATTTAATATATGCGAAACAGACTGTTCATCATTTTTTTTCTGGTACTTTTATCAAGTCTGTTATCATGCCGGACCTATAAACCTCTGGCTTCTTCTTCTCATTTAAATCCGCATTCAACGATCACACCTGACCTGTCAGTTCAGGAATATGTAAATTCATATAAAGGGCTTGCCGTGGCGGAGATGAGCAGAACCGGAATTCCTGCAAGTATAACTCTCGCTCAGGGCATCATTGAATCTGACTGCGGACATAGCGCCCTTGCCAGGGAAGCAAATAATCATTTCGGTATAAAATGTCATGACAACTGGAACGGGCCTACCATCAGGCATACCGACAACAGCAGAAATGAGTGTTTCAGAAAGTACAGCAAAGCTGAAGATTCATTTTATGACCATTCTGATTTTCTCAAGTCGGTACCCCGATACAGTTTCCTTTTCGATTTAAATTCAAGCGATTACAAAGCCTGGGCTCATGGATTGAAAAAAGCCGGTTACGCAACAAACCCTGACTATGCAAATATGCTTATCAGAACGATAGAAGAAAACGAGCTCTGGCATTTCGATCGTGGTATCCAGGCAATAAATCCTATGCCTCCAAAAACCGGCGCAGTAAATGAACCTTTTGCAGTTCAGGCGGTCGACAGCTCCAAGAAAAAAATCGCAACTTCAAGTGTAAATATGTCTGTCATGGCACGGGTACCACGTGTTTTGGAGAACAACAGGATTCAATATATAATAGTCAAAGACGGAGACACCAGGGAAAAACTTGAGAATGAATTCCAATTACTGAAGTGGGAGCTGTCAAAGTATAACGAACTCAAAAATGATTTTTCTCTTGTCCCCGGGCAGATTCTGTACCTGCAGCCTAAAAGGGATAAAGCAGAACCAGGCAAAGAGTATTACAGTGCTGTTGAAGGAGACACTATGTACCTCATTTCTCAAAAATATGGCATAAAACTCAGGAAACTATATGAGATGAACAGGATGGAGGAGGGGAATGAACCCGAACAGGGTCAAAAGATCTGGCTTAGAACTATGAAGCCTGTTAATTAGTCCTGATCGTAAAACTTGATATTCTGAATCCTCTGAGGAATTCAATTGTGCTCATCCTTTTTTTCCCTTCAAGTTGCAGATTTGAAATATTTAAAAAACCATCCCTGCAACTGATTTTGAAATAATGTTTTCCATCGGAAAATATCGTTCCGGGTTTAAAAGAGTGATGTTCAACTTCAGGCTGACTCTCGTAGATTTTAAATGATATTGTTGTGGAATCGCTTTCGAACCATGCTCTTGCACAAGGAGATGGTGCCAGTCCTCTGATTAAGTTATGAATTTTAACGGGATCATTGTTCCAATCAATTATACAATCAGCGGGATGTATCTTTGGTGCAAGCTTTGGTGATTCTTCCCGGGCAGAAAGATTTTTCTGAGGTATAGCATGAGCCTTATTATCAATTATATCATTGATCGTTTTGACTACTAATCTGGCTCCCTGTTTCATCAGCCTGTCATGCAGATCACCTGCATTTTCAAAGGGGTAAATCTGAACCTCTTCCCTAAGCAGGATATTACCGGTATCAATTTTATCATCGATCAGGAATGTTGTCACTCCTGTTACTGTTTCTCCATTTATAATTGCATGGTTAATGGGAGCGGCGCCCCGGTAATCAGGAAGCAATGAAGCGTGAAGATTTATTGTGCCAAGGGGAGGCATTTTCCACACAGCTTCCGGGAGCATCCTGAAAGCGACAACTATAAAAAGATCTGCCTTTAGTTTTTTAAGATAGTCATTGAACTCAGTATCCTTAAGATTGGATGGCTGTATTAGAGGCAGGTTGCTCATTTCTGCAAATTCCTTTACAGCAGATTTTGTTACCTTTCTGCCTCTTCCGGCAGGTTTGTCGGGAGCTGTGACCACACCGACAACATTAAATCCGTTCATCAGCAGGGAGCCTAAAGTGGCTACTGCAAACTCAGGAGTCCCCATGAATACTATCCTGAGATTTTTCATAAAAGACTTATTATCACACAAATATATAATAAAAAATTATTCCTTTGAAAGATTTTTATAACATGAAAGGTCATGTCCCATTTTATTTGCCTTCGTTTCGAGATAGAACTGATTGTGAGGGTTTGATTCGATTACCAATGGTATTGTTTCAACAATTTTTATTCCGTAACCTTCCAATCCGGCTCTTTTTACAGGATTATTTGAGATAAGCCGGACTTTTCCGAGCCCCAGCTCACGCATAATACTTGCTCCTACACCATAATCTCTTTCATCTTCGCCGAATCCGAGTTTCAGATTAGCCTGAACCGTGTCCATACCTTCATCCTGAAGCCTGTAAGCTTTTATTTTATTAAGAAGACCAATCCCTCTTCCTTCCTGGCTAAGATATATGACTACACCTTTTCCTGCAGCTTCCACCATCGACATAGCTTTTTTCAATTGCGGCCCGCAGTCACATCGCATTGAACCAAAAATATCACCGGTAAAACAGGAAGAATGAAGTCTGACTAGCACAGGTTCGTCTTTTGTCCATTTTCCTTTAACCAGTGCAGCGTGTTCAATACCGTTACTTGTCTGGCGAAAGGGAATAAATTCAAAATCGCCTGTTTCAGTCGGAAGTTTAACCCGTTCCCCTTTTTCAATTATTGAATCACGTTCGAGCGTGTATTTAATAAGGTCTTTTATTGCAATAATTTTAATATTAAATTTTTCCCTGATTTTTACCAGGTCATTTAACCTTGCCATTGAACCATCATCATTCATTATCTCCACGAGAGCTCCTCCGGGACGCAGATTGGCATATCGTGTCAGATCTACCACAGCTTCAGTATGTCCGGCTCTTCTTAATACTCCTTTTGATTTGGCTTTTAATGGGAATATATGTCCGGGCCGGCCCAGATCGGTCGGTTTTGTAGCAGGATCAACAAGTGCTTTAATGGTAAGGGCTCTGTCAAAGGCTGATACACCTGTAGATGTTTCTTCATTAAGCAGATCGACAGTAACAGTGAATTGTGTCTCATGAATTGAAGTATTGTTCCCCACCATAAGATTCAGATCGAGCGCTTCACATCTCTCTTCCGGCAATGCAGCACAAATGAGCCCACGACCATGCTTAGCCATAAAATTGACTATTTCCGGCGTTATAAGTTCCGCTGAGCAAATGAAGTCACCTTCATTCTCGCGATCTTCATCATCAACAACTATTAGTAACTTCCCGAGTTTTATATCCTCTATCCCCTCTTCTATACTATCTAAAATAATATCATTCATTATCATAATTTTTAGTCCGATGCAGTTTTCCTGCCTGAGCCATTTAAAAATTTGCTATATATAAAATCCTTAACTTTTTTGAAGAACATAAGATATGTTTCAATGTTCAAAATCACCGAGTCTGTGGTAGCTTTATATGTTAGGAAAATACCAATCGGTAATAAAATATATGAAGCGGCCCACATGCCTGCAAATGTTCCGACAACATTCTCTTCCACAAGCTTCTGTCCTGAAATTGATATGACGTAATAAACTACAAAGAAAAATATAGAGATGACCGCTGGTGTTCCTAATCCTCCTTTTCTGATGATAGCTCCCAGCGGAGCCCCTATAAAGAAGAAAACAAGACATGCAAAGGACATTGTAAGTTTTTTATTCCATTCCACCTCATACCTTCTGATAGCTTTGATCTCATAATTTTGAGAATCATTTTTCTCAACAAGAATACCTGTGCCATCTTTCAGACTCATAATCGCTCTTGTGAGCACTGTGAGCTTTTCCGTTACTTTAAGTGAATCAAAGAGCCCTTTTGTATCAAACTTTATTACTTTTTTCAGAGAATCAGTTGTTTTGATCTGACCAGGAAGATTGATTACAGCGTTCCTTACAACATAAAGCTTTACATTCTTGAAATCCTTGAACTGGAGATTGAGTTTTTCATTATATTTTGTATAAAGAGAATCTATTGTAAAGCTTAACTGTGTTATATTAAGCATAGCTGCGCTTGATTTGAAAAGACCATCTTCGCTTCTTTGCAGATCGAATCCGGTAAGTGGGATGACTATCGATTGCTCTTTAAAATAATCTATTCTTGACGGGTATTTTCTTAAATTGACGTTAACATTTTTTTCTTCCAATTCAGTGTAACCATGGCCGTTATAAAGGGTCATAATTAAACCTGTCTCATCCTTGGTTAATCTCATATAACCCGAGTCAGCTAATATTACTGCATAATTTCCTCTTCTTTGTCGGTGGTCGTATATTATGAGGTTATCAAGGCGGTTTGTCACCGGATCCTTTGTAGTTATTTTTATACTGAAATCAGGCACTCCATTATAGAAGGTACCTGCCTGAATATTTATATCTGGTTTCTTACGGCGTATATCCCACAGAAGGGTTCGTGCCTTGTCAGTTGAGTAAGGTAGTACATTGTTTGAGAAAAAGAACGATATAACTGCAATGAACCCGATGAGAATTATCAATGGGAGCATTATTCTCTGAAGTGGTATTCCCGAAGATTTCAGCGCAGATAACTCGCTGAATTCTCCCATATTCCCGAATGTCATCAGTGATGCCAGAAGTATTCCGAGAGGAAGAGCAGTCGGAACAAAGGTTAGCGCAAAATGATAAAGAAGTTCACTAAGTATTTTAAAATCAAGACCTNNGTGCAAAACTAGTTGATTTTTATCAAATATTTCTTTTAGTGATTGTTCATTTTACGTTGAGTCCGAAGAATTGGCACAATGGCACAACGCGACAACGGGACAATGGCTTTAATAATGCTCTTTAATCATTCGACAAAAAATTAGATATGTAAATAGGGGTGTGTGGTTATTGATTTTCTATGCCTTTACGCCCTTGCGCCTTATCGCCCTTGCGCCATTTTTATATTCCCAGCGCTCTTTTCAGATCATTGATCTG
>PMIL01000239.1 GCA_003157075.1 Bacteroidales bacterium
ACAGTGCAGGTCCCGCTTATGGCAGTGATGTCACATTTACAACATCTGCTCCGGTAGCTGCTACAGTCACAACAACCGCAGCTACTGCTATTACAACAACAACCGCTGCAACAGGAGGAAATGTAACAGCTGATGGTTTCTCTGCAGTTACGGCAAAAGGCGTTTGCTGGTCTACATCAGCTAATCCGACAATATCTGGTTCTAAAACAACTGACGGAACCGGTATCGGAACCTTCGTAAGCAATCTTACAGGATTAACGGCAGGCACTATTTATCATGTACGTGCGTATGCCACAAACGGGGTTACTACCTCATACGGAGCTGATGTTCAATTTACAACTACAGCAATTGGACTTGCAACTCTTACTACTACAGCTGGCACATCAATTACAGCAATTTCCGCCATTTCCGGGGGAAATATAACTTCTGATGGTAATGGAGCAGTAACTGCAAGGGGCGTCTGCTGGGCAACTACAGCTACTCCTATGCTCGGTGTTGGTAATTTTACTACCGATGCAACAGGAACCGGGAGCTTTGTAAGCACTATTGGAGGATTAACCGGGGGTACAGTCTATTATATACGGGCTTATGCTACTAATACTGCTGGTACAGCTTATGGAAATCAGCAAACCATTCTTACCAAACTGGCAGATGACGATGGAAATACTTATAACACTGTTGTCATTGGCACACAGATCTGGATGGCAGAAAACCTGAAAACTACCAAATACTTTGGAGGTGCAGCAATAACCAGGGTCTCTCTTGACGCAACCTGGGCTACGCTTACTACTCCGGGTTATGACTGGTTTGGAGATGATGTTGCCGCTAAACCTGTATATGGAGCTTTATATAACTGGTTTGCAGTAAATGGTGGCAATCTTTGTCCTACAGGATGGAAAGTCCCAGCAGATATAGATTACAGAACTCTTGAGACCTTCCTTGGTATTCCAAGTGATACAGTAGCCTTGTATGGATGGCGTGGTACCGTTGGTCGCGTAGGTGAAAAGCTGAAGAATACAACCGGCTGGGATTTAGTAGTAAACGGAGTAAACGGGACTAACACAAGCGGATTTACAGCTCTTCCGGGAGGTTACCGTTACTGGTTCAATGGTACTTTCCAGGGTGAAAGTATGACGAGTTACTGGTGGACCTCTACTGAAAATACAAACGATTTAACTCAGGCATGGTACAGGCAATTGAGTGCAACTCAGAATCTAGTTTATAGAGGTGTTGTCGAGAAACAGGCAGGAAAATATGTAAGATGCGTCAAGCTGCCGTAAAATATTAATATGATCAAAAAAAGGAAGCTATCCCGAAAAGATAGCTTCCTTTTTTATTACTGTATTCTGCAAGCAGTAAAATAAGTTTTAAATTAGAAATAATTTCAGAGTTTTATCTGACAACATAATTAATAATTAGTATGTTTATTATCTTTGAAAAGGGTATTTTTAAAATATTTCTCTGTTTTATTTGCAGGTATAATTTGGGAAATCTGCAACTGCGAATCAAATCTCAACTAAATGAAGAATATATTATTTCTGCATCATAGTACTGGGTATAGTATCTGGGTTGGGAACACTAATAAATACATCTATAAACTTACTCATAAAGGAGATGTTCAAAGGATTTTTGCAGCTTATAATAAAAAGAATAAGACAGAGTATAATATAACCGAGCTTTCATTTCCAAAAAGTGTTCCCTACGGATGGAGTAACTATCCCTTTGACTATTATAACATCTGGGTTAAGAATGGCGGAGGAGATGAATATATGACGGAACCAACTCTTGAGTCTCTTACCAGGAAATATGATGTCATAATTTTTAAACATTGTTTCCCTGTTAGCAGAATCCCTGAAGATACTGGCAATCCTAATATCGATTCAGAAGAAAAAAGAGTTGAGAACTATAAGCTGCAGTATAATGCATTAAAGAAAAAGATGCTTCAGTTTCCTGATACAATATTTATTGTCTGGACACCTGCAGTCTGTACAAAGAATCAGATTTCATCTGAGGAAGCAAACCGTACTCTTCAGTTTTATAAATGGATGGTTGATGAATGGGATGAAAAAGGAGATAATATTTTTGTGTGGGATTTCTATAAATATGAAACGGAAGGGGAACTTTACCTGCCTGAAAAGAATGCATATAGTCCGGAAAATTCTCATCCGGGCCGGGAATTTTCTGCAAGAACTGCCCCCTTGTTTTGTAAGGATATAATTGATATAATTGAATCTGTTTCTTAATTTTACTTGTTTAAATTTATTCTGAGAAAACAAATGAATTTTATAAGTATTCTTCAACGAGTTCATGTTATTTTATTGAACAAGGCCAGCAATGAAAGCAAGATTAAATACCTGCGCAAACAGGGTATGAAGATCGGGCACAACTGCCGTATCAGTACTATGTCGTTTTCAACTGAACCATATTTAATTGAAATTGGAAATCATGTCGCTATTGCTGCAGGTACCGATCTTATAACACATGACGGTGGAATCTGGTGCTTCAGGGAGGATCTGGGCCAGGCTGACATCTTTGGCAAAATAAAAATCGGTAACAATGTGTTTATTGGAAACAGTTGTATAATACTGCCAAATACTATTATTGGTGATAATTGCATAATTGGAGCAGGGAGTGTTGTCAGAGGCAAATTTCCTGAAAATTCGGTGATTATAGGCAACCCTGCAAAAGTTATACTTCAGAGTAATGTTCAGAAATTTCTATATCTTCAAAATCCTGCTTTCCTTAAAACCGCAGATCTGTCATTAGTCAAGAAAACAAAAATAATAAAGAAACATTTTAATATTGATTAGGGCTATTCTTTTACCGGGATTAAATCCAGACTAAAGAATTCCAGCCTTTTCATCAGTATCAATCAATTCAATATTAAGCCCGTATCTGGCAAGCAAAAAGGCGATTTTATTATTATTAAACGCTTCACCCGGTTGAGGTGGCACGAGTGTCAGAAGACCTTGATTATTCAAATCGACAATCTTTTCATCAATATCAGAACATTTGAAACAAAGATGATGAAAACCGCCACCTCTATTTACAAAATTTAAGAGTGACTGATTTCCTTCAACCGGTTCTATTAGTTTTATGAGCAGACTTTCATCCTTTTTCAGAAACACCACTTTTACCTTTTGAAGAGTGTTTTCAACCATTTCTGTCATCTGTTCATACCCAAACACCCTCTCCCAATAGGCAATACCATCCTGCAGGTTTTTAACGGCAAAACAAATATGGTCAATTTTCATTCCTGTACCTCTTCTTTCACAAATAATGTTCTATTAATTCCTTAGTCTCCTGTATATGGGATTTTGAGGAGGCCCCGAATAATACCGACTCAATTTTTGGAAAATTCCCAAGATACTCAATTGCTTCTTTGGGACGTAAAGCTCCGGCAGCTAAAACCTGCATGGCTATCGGACGGAATGCTTTCTCGGCCAGATATTTCTCATAGATTTCTTTCCCCCCTGACATTCTGAATCCTATTTTATTAATGGAACAGCAGATTATAGGATTTTCAATCCCAACAGAATTCAAGGCATCGAGTAATGCTGGCATATTCATAGTTATATATCCAGGTTCGGAATTATACTTTTTGCGTATATAAGAATCGTATTCTTTAAAAACCTCGTACATTTTAAGTCCGAGGATCATGTCTACCAGAACATTCTGGATAAAAATTACAGGTATCTTTATGCCTTTGAACATCTTCATTTCTGCATCGATAAACAACTCCATCAACCCGATAAAATCTTTTGTTAAAAATGCAGCTCCCCCTTTTGTTATTGCGCTGAAGAAATTGCCGGGAACATACTGTTTTATGGCTCCAACAATGCCGAGATCTGTAACAGCATTTGCATATTTATGAGCATAGGGCATACATGGATATATTTTGAAATCTCTGTATTTCTCCGGATTTGCCCGCATGTAATCGCACACACTGGCAATTCTGTCATGGGTTGTGCACATAAATGTATTAATTCCCACTTCTCTTGCCTGATCCAAAACTCTTATAATTGCAGAATCGTCTTTAAACTGAATCGCTTGCGCTCTGGATTTTTCATCAGACAGATGGTTGACTGCAAAAAACTGATTATCGCCGAATATTACTTTGTCCATCTCCATTTCTTATTTTTTTGAATCTGCAATTAATAATTCAATCACTTTGTCTGTATCAAGAGCCTGCTTAAATGAGTTTATTTCAGCGGGTTTGTTCTTAAGAATACAATCAACAAAATAATCAATTTGTGCGCTATACTCCTCTCCTCTCAGATAGAAATTAACAGGTATTGCAAAATCGGTGATATATTTTATCGTCCAGCCTTTAGGGAGATTTTCCTTAGCGTCTCCGTCTTTCAGAAAGATTTTTATTTCGGTAGCGTCGCATATTATTTTACCTTTCTTACCAAGAATTGTAAGAGAAGTTGCCATTTTACGATAGGTCTCATCGCTCCAGTTCACAGAAAGGATTCCGCTTAATCCGCTTTCCAGTGTTAAAATCGAATAAACAGCATCTTCAACATCCCTGGAATAGATTCTTTTTAATTGAGAACCACTGGCTTTTACCGGGCGTCCGATAATCTCCTGGATCAGATTTATAACATGAGAGGCATAATCAAAAAGACAACCCCCACCCTCGCCTGGATCGGAACGCCAGGTTCCTCCTTTTTCCTTTGTAACAACAGGGCCATATGCTTCTCCTGTAAAATGCACCAAATCACCGATTACCCCGGCCTTTAATAGCCTTTTCAATTCACGGAATGTTCCTATGAAATGATTATGATATCCAACCTGGTTGATAAGCTTTTTCTGATTGGCTAATTCCACCAGGTTTTCTCCCTCCGCGGTGGTAAGACTAAAAGGTTTTTCACAAAAAGTATGAATACCTTTTTCCAGCGCATACCTGACCATTTTATAATGAAACTTTGTGGGCGTTGCAACAACTACAGAATCAAGTCTTTCGGAATCGATCATTTTAATATAGTCGCTGTAAACTTTTACTTTGCTGAATTTTTTAAAAGCATCAAGTATTAATGAAGAAGTATCACATACTGCAACCAATTCGACTGATGGATGAGGGCTAACAATAGCGGCGTGAGAAAGTCCCATTTTGCCTAGACCAATAATTCCGGCTCTGATCATATTTTTGTTTTATTTTTAAACAATTCAACATACTGACTGGTAATAGAATCCCATTTAAAACGGTTTAAAATGTCATCTCTCCCAATTTTAGCAATTTTTTTTAATTTATCGATGTTATTTATACTATAATTAATTTGTTCCGTTAAAGAGATAATGTTTCCTGATTCAAAGTGAGTTGCATTACCCCTGGTAATAAACTTATTTTCAACAATATCGGAACAGATCAATGGTGTGCCTAATCCCATAACAGTCAGAATCACAGGAGATAATCCTTCAATCAGAGAAGGCTGAACATATATGAAAGCATTTTTTACCAGAAAATTTGTTTCATCCCCATAGACAAATCCTGCAAAAATGATGCGTTCATCATTCATACTCCTGATTTTTTTTTCATATTCGCCCGGATTAGGCGATCCACCCACCAGCACAAGTTTCTTGTCTGTCCTTACATTCTGGAATGCCTGAATTAACAGATGAACTCCTTTATCAGGTATAAAACGGCCAATAAACAGAAAATATTCTCCTGAAAAAATCCCGATCTTGTTCAAAATTGAAGATTGAGCAGGTGGCTCTTTTACCTCGGCCCCATATGGTATAAAGTAGTACTGACGATGAAATCTTTTCTCAAAATATTCTTTTGTAAAAATATTATCAAATACGACTCCATTGGGAATATAAGCCGTCAGATAATTTGATACTTTATAAAATAGTTTACCGTACCATGGCCACTTATCGCGCTTCCAGTCCATAGCGAACTGGCTAACAAAAACGCGTTTGCCAAACATACGTAAAAAGAAAGCCCACAAGCTGTTGGCTCCGCTATGGAGATGAACAATATCTGCCCGGTTATGAATAATAATGTCTATGGTTGCTTTAAGGGAGTGAACCAAAGTGTCAAAACCTGCCCTATTTACAGTCCGAAAGGAGATAATCTTTATCCCCTCATACTCGCTGAATTTCTTTGTAGAATTATCTCCGGGGTAGATACGGCAATATGCGGTAAGTTCATGACCCAAACTGACAATTCTGGGGTACAATTCAAATGCAAATTTATCAGATCCTGCTCCCCCGTCTTTTGGAGGGATTGTCCTGAATCCGCCGAAGGCAGCAATTCTCAGGTGCTCCATTAAACCAGGTAATCGTTATAATAATTAGTAATATACTCTTCCAGAGCAATCTTCCAATCACGCATCAGATTCAGATTGCGGATATTAAGTTTACGATTTACCAGTCGCTCACAGGGGGGTCTTTCTGCAAAATATACATCCTTGAAATAATCAGAGCTGACAGGTGTTAATTTCACGCTGCCACTAAGATTGAGGATCTTAAGAAGTTCCTGAGTTACTTCAAACCTGCTTGTCTGACCGCCGCAAACCATATTATATAAACCCCAATACTCTTTATTAATCAAAAGTTTCACGTTTTTGGCAAAGTCCTGAGTATATGTTGGTGTACCGTCCTTATCATCAACAATAAATAGTTCTTTTTTCCCGTCCTTCAGTTGTTTCATTATCTTTTGAATGAACTTCTTATCCTTTCGCGGACCTGATCCCATCATCCATCCGGCCCTGCAAACAAGATATCGACGGGTATTTTCGATCACAAATCTCTCGCCTGCATACTTTGCCCTTGCGTAATGCCCAAGCGGATTTGGCAAATCCCAATCATCATATAACTCTTTCTTGCCGTCAAAAATTCCCGCTGTACTGATATACAAAAGAGGAATATCCAATTCATTTGCGAGGTATACTGCACTCTCAACAGACAGCGTATTTGTGTTGTAAGTATCGTCAATGTTTGTTTCACAAAATTCCAGATCAGTATATGCTCCCAGGTGAAAAAGATAATCCGGCTTAAATTCCAAGACATCCTTTTTGTACGCATCAAAATCTCTGAAATCCAAAAAACTGAGCCAATCTTCATTTACATCTTTATCAGTGCATTTTAAGATATAATCCTCCTGAAATTGCTTATGAAATGCTTCTCCGAGCATCCCGCCGCATCCGGCAATGTAAATTTTTTTCTTCATAACTTATTTATTTATTTTTCATTCATTTTCTCTCTTTAATAACTTTCGCAGGTACTCCGCCTGCAATGGAATAAGGCGGGATATCTTTATTAACCACACTTCCGGCAGCAACTATGCTGTTTTTGCCGATATTAACCCCGTCCAGAATAATTGCCCGGCTTCCGATCCATACACCTTCTTCTATAGTAACTCCTTTCCTCGTTTCGCCCTGAACCACAACCGGTAAATCAGGATCATCAAAATTATGATTTTCTGAAAAAACATATACCCCCGGACCAAAAATCACATTATTACCAATAGTCACATTCCCGCGGACCTGAATAAAACAATTTTGTGCAATTCCAACATTATCTCCTATTTCCAATCCGACGCCAAGATCTCTTATAACTCCGGTGCATTCAATTATAGTATTCCTGTTAATTGATACATTATTACCAATCTTAATGCCTTTTTTTGAAAGTGCATTAATTTCAACATAATCTCCGATAGTTAAAGTCTTACCAACAGAAATTTTTCCTTTGTACCTGATTTTTGTGTGCCTGCCTAAAAAAACTATCCCTTTTGAAGATTTTAAAAACCACCTTAAAACGGATCCTCGCAGAAGCGATAAGAATTTAGGTATCAGAGTGATCAGCAAGTCATAATTTGTCAGATTCTCATCTAACGTATAATTGGTTTTACCTAATTTCCTTATGAGTTTGTTAATTGAACTTTTTATTAATGACATCCATATATATTTTTAAAAGTCTTTGATAGTGATTTTCCCTGTCAAAATTCTGTATTGCGAATTCACACACTGATTTTGAAAAACTAATATATTCAGACAAATCAATATCCACCGATGCATCGATCTTAGACTCGAGAGACTCACCGTTACCGGATTCAAAAACAAAACCATTTATTCCGTCTTTTATCAATTCCGGAATCCCTCCTATATTGGCTCCAATAACCGGTTTACCGAAAGTATAAGCTTCGATTAAAGATAACGGATTATTTTCATACCATTCAGAAGGCATAATAATGAATGAAGCATTCTTAATTAATGATTCAAGATCCGCACCTGTTCTAAAGCCCGCATATTCAATATTAGGGTTATCTTTTACTAAATCTTCAATATAGCCCTTCAGAGGGCCCGTTCCCGCAATTATTAATTTCTGGTCCTTCCGTTTTGTAAAAACAGAAAGTAAGGTCTTAATTCCTTTCTCAGAAGAAAGCCGACCGAAAAAAAGATAGTAATCACCCTTAATTAATGAATTATCTGCCTGGTCGAAATTTGCAAAATTATAAAGCTGGGTATATTTTGATTTGAACTTTTCATTAAAGTCCAAATGTTTGTCCCGGATAAATTTACTTACAAAAATAAAATTATCTATATAGTCAACCGGATTAACCAGATATTTCCAAAGATAAGCCTCCAGCATAACGATCAGACTCTGTGAGAATTTCCCATCAGAACATCTTTTTTGCAAACAGTGAAAATAATGTTTGTCCTTACATAGTTCACAGATTTGTCCATCCTTATCCAGAAGAGTATTAACAGGGCATAATAATCTGTAATCATGAACAGTGTGTACAACCGGTATATTGTGTTTTCTTAATGTTTTCAGAACCGAGACGCTCAGAACCCCATAGAAAAGATGCACATGCGCCACATCAGGCTTAAAAGTTACTAAAAGCTGCTCCAACTTCTTAACAGCTACCTTATTGTATAAATAAGAAGGTATTTTTTTTACCTTCCTGATCATAGACAGATTGCGTATATTCTCAAAAGGAACAAAAAATTGTTCAAAGTCATTTTTCTCGTTACGATCATCAACAGAGCTGAAGAAGGCAACACTATGTCCATGATCTTTCAGTAATTGAGATGTGTTAAAGTATACGGTTTCGGAACCACCTCTGAGGTAGTGACAACTGTTTATCTGAAGAATATTCATTATCCCTTTACTGTCCTGTTTAATAAAAACAAAACTGAATATTATTTAATTCATATTCAGTAACTACCGCTTATTCTTATAATATTGGATTTCAAATATATACTTTTCTTTTAAATGATTTTTACTATAAGGACTCTTTTTGAACCTTGCGTCAATTCTTGTCAGACTGGCTTTTTATAAATAATGCAGCTCATGAAGCATTTTCCTGAAGACAGGATTGGAACGGTATCCTCCGAAATTTAAATCATTTCCGCTAAGATCATAATCTGAGTTCCCTTCGACAAGAATTGGCCCCGACTCACCAATTGCTACATCCCAGCCGGTTAACCGTAAATCAGGCATAAGCCCTGCAGTTTTTTTTACCAGCTCTTTAGCCTGATCGAAAAAAGGGATTGTGAAATTTTCAAATTTGGTTTTTGTTGCAGGATGTTCGGTAAGAATCTTCACTCCATAGTATCTGAATGTCCTGTATGCATTTTTCTTAAGTTTTCCCGTTTCAAGGTCAATGCCAACCATACACCCTCCCGATGAAATATTATCAACGTAAGTGTCCCCAACACTCATTCTCAGATATCCCGACATAATATCAATTTTCCCTGTTGCATCATTAAATGTGTCAAACCTGATTGTATTTATACTTGAAGAATTAAGTTTATTTAATTGTTCATTCTGTTTTATGGTTTTCTGAAACAAAAATCCAGCCTTGATTACTTCATTGTATAATTCAGCTATATTCTCAGCTTTTGTATTAATTTCATCGCGATAGAACTTATAGATTTTGTCGCCTCCGTAACTCCAGTAAGTCTTTTTTATAATCAATGAATTACAGTCAGGGTTGTTATTAAATAGTTCTTCGAGAAGAATCTTTAATTCATTGACATTATTTACTTCAGAGCATTTTGTTCCCGCAACAAACATCTTCTTGTGATTAAACATAACAATTTCAGGCAGGCTGATATCAAACTGGCTGTAATAGAAATTAAAAAACAACTTATTTTCCAGGACTTCATTGACATGCTTATTATTTAAAAAAGGTTTTAACTTATAATACAAGAAATTATCAGGGAAAAAATCACCGATATTAGTTCTGTCCTTCTTAAATAAAAATCTTGAAAAATAATGACGCGGGAAACCTTTATGAAGGATTGAAAGATATAAAACTTCTCCTATCATCTTCAAAAAAGACTTTCTTTCCGGATCATTTTTCAGATCAATAAATAAGTTTCTCCACGATCTTTTTTCCAGCTTTCCCATAGTGACTTAAACATTTTTCTTCCTGAGAATCTCTAACATCATTATTCAGTCAATATATTATTAATATAATATTTGGTNNGGCACATCAAAATTAACAAAGGAATTCGCCGCTATAAGCACATTTTTCCCGATTTTAATATTTCCGACTAAAACTGAGCCTGTCCCGATCCAGACATAATCATCTATAGTGGGGCGGCCAAGAATTCCACCACTATAAGCCCGCCCGATCGTCACGGAGTGATTTATATTGCAGTTCTTGCCCATCTTTACCGGACCTATAACTATAGTTCCGAAATGATCAGACAGATAAAACCCTTCGCCAATCTCCGCTTCCGAATTTATCTGATAGCCATATTTAAACGAGTATCTCCTTTTAAGTAATCTGTAAAAGATACCGCGCAACGAACCTTTCTTATATTGTTTTGACTTTCTGAATAAATATGTATATCTGAATCCGGGTTGCATTAATCCTTTCAAAAGACCTTTTCTGCCTGTAAAACGATCATGCCGATACAGATCAGCTTTAATAATTTTATCGAATTCATCCATAAATAAGACAATTTAACATGAAAAACAGGCAAATTTTGTAAATGATGTTCAACTCCTGAGATGCATTTTTATTTTCCAAAGGGTTCATTCTTAGAAGCATTACCGGCTTTATTATATGAACATTTTTTAATAAGAGGTTATTCAGCTAATACTTCTTTATAAANNAGGTCAGTATTGTTTAATAATGAATCCAGCAAATAAACAATTTTCTCCACATTTCGTTCACAGCAATAGCCTGTTTCTCCTTGTAATATTATTTCTTTGCTTCCTCCGGTCAGATCGGTAGAGATCACTGGTTTTCCCAGAGCCATACATTCAATAATTGAGTTTGAGATACCTTCAGAATTCGAACACAAGATTCCAATATCCGAAGCCGCAATGATCTTTTCAACCTCTTTTTGCTGCCCGGGAAGTATTACATTATTTATCTTTTCATTTTCCACTCTTTTATTAATCCGTTCCCATTCAGATCCATCACCAACGCCAGCAAAGGTGACATCATCCCTGACATTCTGAATTTCTTTAGCCACATCGAGAAACAGATCATAATCCTTTAATAACGAAAATGTAGCTACCATTATAACCATAAACTTTGTAGTTACGCTCAGATCATCCCTCACCTTTACTATATCATACTGATTCTGAAATCTTTCAAGACTCACACCATTCCAGATAACCTTTGCCCTTGGACTATTAATCTTATAGGCTTTCAGTCCGGCTTTTGAGTTAGAGATAATGACGTTGGAAAAATAAAAGTCAGTATGATAAAATAAGTGATCAAATGATGAGAGATTATGATCAGTCAAAGCATCCGCAATCATACTGGTAATTAAAGGAATTTTGCGTATCAACTTTGTCGGTATTGCATAAAACGTTGACATTTTAGTCCATGTATGTATAATATCAGGCTTAAAACTGCTGCAATACTTATAAAATTTAATAAATGGCCGCGGATCGTATTTTAAACCTTTTCGTTCTATTAATACTATCGGAATTCCAAGATCATACACATACTCATATTCAATAACATCCTCCATTATCACCAATGATATTTCATAATCCGTTTGCTGTTTAATATATTTCAGCAATTCCAGCATACGTCGTTCTTTACCGCCACGAATCAGAGATTCTGTGAAAAAAAGTATTCTCATTAAGTAAATATTTTATTTGCTGTACTAAAGTTCAACAGGGGGAGCCTGATCAGAAAATGAAATCTTTCAATTAAATTTAAAAGTTTAATGGGCCCCAGAATTTTTAAGTGGCTTAATGTTGTTCAGCAGATTACTAAAAATGCCTCTTATTTCTTCAATTTTATTTGCATTTAAGTCATGGTGATGTTCAACATAAGCTTTGGCATTTTTCCCAAATTTGCCCATGCATTTGTTATTTTCAATTGACTTTAATAATTTATCCAGATCACCATTAGCGACTTCACCTAATCCTTCTTTTGTAATCAGAGTACCCAGATCCACATATAATGAGTAAACAGGAATTCCACATGCCCAAGCTTCTATAAAAACATTAGGGAACCCTTCCATATAAGATGTTGAAATCAATGCTTTTGAATTTGCTATCTGTAACAATGTATCACTATGATTCAACCGCCCCAAAAGGGTGACATTTTCATATGATTTTAGTTTTTCAAAATACAGATGGCCTGTTTTATCGCGTGGTTGTCCAACCACTTTAAACCTCTGTGATGGTGCTTTATTAACGAGGTTGAAAAATTCAATGAAGCCTTTGCGTCTGTCAAGACTTCCGACATATATAAAATCATCCTGAATTGGGTTTAAAACAACAGGGATCTGAGTAAGGTCGATTAAGTTAGGGAATACTATAGATTTGATATTCTTTTCCTGCAGAATTTTTTTCTGTCCCTCATGCTGGGCAAAAATAATATCGGCTTTCCGAAGAAGAAAGGGATAAATTATTTCAATAAGTATACCACTCGAAAATTTCCATAAACTACTTATTGAAGCCCGATACTGATGATTGAATCTCATACCAAAGTTCATTGCATCAAGATCCGATGCAAGGCCGAGTATAAATTTTGCTTTTACTTTACGGGCTGCCGCATAGGCTAAGATATGTCTGAAATCGCGAATCCGGCAATAATAGATATCTGCATTCTGATCTCTTAAACTGGCATACAATTTTGGGAGCCTGTGAGTAAAGGTTCTTATCATCCTGATCCCATTATTATAGCCTTCAATCGGATAAACTTTTAT
>PMIL01000269.1 GCA_003157075.1 Bacteroidales bacterium
TTATCAATACTTTGTTCATCACCGATATCAATTAAAATATTTCTGAACATCCCTGTTTCTGAGCCTTCTGCTACAGGTATTGTTAATCCGCACTGTAACATATATTGAAGAAGTCCTACAGTCTTCAGGCATACTGACTTTCCGCCTGCATTTGGTCCGGAGATAAGCAAAATCCTGTCTTTGTCATCAAGAATAATGTCAAGCGGAATAACTTTTCGTCCTGCTGATTTTTCAAATGTAAGTGATAACAAGGGATGAATCGCCTTTTTCCAAGACAGAAATGGCTTATTCATAACAACTGGCCTGATAGAATGCAGATGATTGCCGAGCAGTGCTTTTGATCTTATAAAATCAATCTCCCCAAGAAACAGATTTGATTCTATCAAATCATCAATATATGGCCTCACATTATCTGCGAAAGCAGTGAGAATCCTTACAATCTCCCGTCTTTCCTCATATTCAAGTTCAATTATTTCATTGTTGATTTCCACAATTTCCTCCGGCTCAATAAAAACTGTTTTACCTGAGGAAGACTGATCATGAATAAGCCCTTTGATCTTTCTTTTATCATAGCTGCTCACAGGTATTACTCCCCTCCCGTTTCTTACCGAGACAGCTGTATCTGACTCAACTAATCCGTCAGATTGAGCTTGCTTAAGAATTGCATTGAGTCTTTTTGTCACATGAATGCTCTTCCCAATAAGTTCATTCCTTATCTCTTTTAAACGAGGGGATGCACTATCCTTAATAACTCCCTTTTTGTCAATGATTCTGTCTGCAGCTTCCAGGACATACGGATAAGTTTTGACTGATCCGCACATTGACTGAAGAACAGTATATTTTGATGCATCCTTATTCCTGAAAAAATTCAGAATCGTTTTAACTGTTTCAAGAGAACGTTTTATATCAAAAACCTCCTGAACTTCAGGAAAGGTTCCCTCAACCCTGATTTTATTAAGACAGTCTGAAATTTTATAGTAATTTTCTGACGGAAACTTTACTTCAAAGATCAGTATTTGCTGAAATTCATAAGTTGCTGATAAGATCCGCGTTAATTGTTCATAGTCATCAATGAATCTTATACTGTCCACCTTCTCTAGTCCCATCGGACTTAGACATTTTTCTCTAAGCAAAGAACGTATTCTGTCAAAACCTATCTTATTTTCAAAATTCTCAGGGTAAATCATATTAAAAGATAAAAGACAAAAGTATAAAGATAAAAGTATAAAGATAAAAGCAGGGACATGCCATGACAGGTCCAACCTGCTGCAAAGTTAATTATTGTTAAATCATTTTGTCCGTCGCTCATAACAGATTTCATTTTTATATACATTTGAAGCATATGTGATCAAAACCTTAAAAAGAGATTCATGAAAATCAGGAAAATTTCAATCGTTCTGTTTATGCTGTGCCTTCTGCCGACATGGCTATTGTCGCAGAGTGAAAATGTTGACCTAAGCATGATTTATAAAATCAAGCAGGAAGGTCTGAAGAATTCAAATGTAGAAGATCTGGCATTCTGGCTGACAGATTGTATGGGTCCGAGGCTCACCGCTTCTACAGGGTACATTCATGCTAATGAGTGGGCAAAAAAGAAAATGGAAGAACTTGGTTTTCAGAATGTCAGGATTGAAGCTGCGAAGGATTTTGCAAGAGGAGGCTGGGATAACCTTAAAACTTACGCAGCAATGACAGCTCCTTACTATTCCAGCTTTGCCTGCAATCCGGTCGCATGGACAGGAAGCACAAACGGTTTGATAAAAGCTGAAGTTGTTTACCTCGATATCAAAGCTGAAGGCGACATTGACAAGTACAAAGGAAAAGTTGCAGGGAAAATAGTACTGATGCCTTCCACAGCAACTTATGAAGTGAGTTTTGAACCTCTTGCAAACCGGTTGACTGATGCACAACTGAAAGACCTGTCAATGGCTTCATCATCTAATAATCCAAGAAGACCGCCCTTCGACCGTGCTGCAATGATGGCACAAAGAGCCCTGCGGACAAAAATCGCAGACTTTCTTAACAGCGAGGGTGCAAGTGCAATCATAAACAGTTCAGGTACTTTCAACGTTCCCCGGTCAAATGGTGCTAATTATAAGACTGGCGATAAAGAACCTGCTGCAGAGTTAAATCTTCCGATTGAAGATCATGGCAGGATGGTTCGCCTCCTGCAGCATAATATTCCTGTTGAAATGGAAATTGAAGTAAAAAATAAATTCTTTGACAGCCCTACAGTTTATAATGTGATTGGAGAAATTCCGGGTACTGACAAACTTCTTAAAAATGAAGTCGTTCTTCTGGGTGCACACATTGATTCATGGAATGGAGGAACAGGTGCCGCTGATAATGCTTCAGGTTGTATTGTGATGTTGGAAGCTCTGCGAATTCTGAAAAGTCTTGATATCGCTCCCCGAAGAACAATAAGAGTAGCTCTGTGGGGTGGTGAGGAACAAGGATTATTCGGATCATCAGGTTATGTGGATAAATATCTTGTAGATCCTTCTACAAAAGAGCATAAACCCGACTATGATAAATTTGCCGCATATTTCAATATGGATAACGGATCAGGTAAATACAGAGGTATCTATCTGCAGGAAAATGAACTCGTGAGGCCAATATTTGAAGAGTGGCTGAAACCTTTTGCTGATATGGGCTGCTCCACAATCACTATAAGAAATACTTCAGGTACAGATCATCTTTCATTTGATCGTATTGGGTTGCCGGGTTTCCAGTTTATCCAGGACGAGATAGAATATGGCCGTGGTTATCACACTGTTATGGATACATACGAAAGACTTGTTATGGATGATCTGAAGCAAAATG
Source organism: Bacteroidales bacterium (assembly GCA_003157075.1). Classification (GTDB taxonomy): domain Bacteria; phylum Bacteroidota; class Bacteroidia; order Bacteroidales; family VadinHA17; genus LD21. The sequence continues at coordinate 2,824 of PMIL01000269.1, forward strand.
CAATTATTACTGCTTCATTTGTCTATAATTCAGCAATGCGTAATTCTAAACTTCCGACTAAACCGGTTATGAAACCCAGGCAGAATGCCGACCAACGTCCCGGAATGTAAAAAACTAAATATATAAATATATGAAGAGACGGAACTTTTTAAAAACCTTCGGGGCATCAGCTACTTCGCTCCTTTTATTAAATAATTCAGTTGCTTCCAGTCATCCGGAAAGTAAGATAAATCCTGTCATAAAACCGATTAAAGGTTCATGGTTTGAGTTTCAACATGTATTTGCTCCTGAAGGCAAATACTGGAATCCGGTTCTCCCAAAATTCACTGAAGAACAATGGAAAGCCAAAATAAAGGAAATTAGTGAAACAGGCATGGAATATCTTGTTTTGATGGCTGTTGCATATGATGGGAAAACTTATTATCCATCTAAACTAAAACCACGACATGAGTATGCCTGCATTGACCCTTTAGAGGCAGTTCTTTCAGCAGCTGATGAGTGCAATATGAAATTCTTTGTTAGTAACGATTTTTGGTCAGACTGGCAGAATGTAAAAAAAATGATGACAGATCCCGAGGTTGCAAAACTCAGAGAGAAAGGGATGGAGGAAGTAGCTGAAAAATACGCTCATCATAAAAGTTTCTATGGATGGTATTACCCTAATGAAACCGGGTTGTCAAACAGCTTTGATGACATTACAATCAATTATGTGAATAACTGTACCAGGATCGCTAAAAGATTAACACCCCGATCGATTAATCTCATTGCTCCTTACGGTACAAAATCAGTTCGCATAGATAGTGAATATATCAGCCAGCTTGAAAAACTTGATATCGATATTGTAGCCTATCAGGATGAGATTGGAGTCAGAAAAACAAAAGCTGGCTTTGCCGGCAAGTACTATGAAGGACTAAATAAAGCCCACGCAAAGGCAGGTCGTTCAAGGTTATGGGCTGACATGGAAATTTTTGAATTTGAAGGTGATGTTTATAAAAGTGCCTTAATCCCGGCCAGTATTGACAGAATTCTTAAGCAAATGGAGGACATCTCTCCTTTTGTTGAAAATATTTTGGTCTATCAATATCTCGGAATTATGAATAAGCCAGGTTCTATTGCATCTGTCGGACATCCTGATTCAGGGAAACTCTATACCGATTATATGAATTGGTTAAAAACACAGAAATAAATCTACTTCTGTCATAATAATATAACTATGAAAAAGATCTTTGTCCTTATATCAATGATCATGATATTTGGAGCTTATGGAAACAGGAAATTGATCATCATTAAAGATTATAAAAATAAAATTACTTATTTCTTCTGATCAATATCCTTCATGGACAGCTGAACACGTTTTCTCTCGATGTCGACAGCAATTACCTTCACCATAACATGCTGATGCAGTTTTACAACGGTTGACGGATCAGAGACATAACTTCTGCTTAAATTTGAAATATGTACCAGACCGTCCTGTTTGATTCCGATATCTACAAAAGCACCAAATTTCGTAATATTGGTAACAATTCCCGGGACAGTAATTCCTTCACTCAGATCCTCAAGCGAATGCACATCAGCAAAACTAAATTCTTTTATTTTGGATCGCGGGTCACGTCCTGGTTTTGCCAGTTCCTGGATAATATCTTTCAGTGTAGGTAGCCCGGTCACCGGAGTGATATATTGCTCCAGCTTAATCTCTTTCCTCTTATTTTCATCGGTAATCAATTCTTTCAATTCACATCCGAGGTCTTTTGACATTTTTTCAACCACATGGTAACTTTCGGGATGAACCGCGCTGGCATCGAGTGGATTTTCTGCATTACGGATCCTAAGGAACCCTGCGCTCTGCTCAAATGCCTTCTCCCCCATTCTTTTAACTTTAAGAAGTTCTTTCCTGGCCATGAAAGGTCCGTTTTCAGCTCTGTAGTCAACAATATTCTGAGCAAGTTGTGGTCCGAGGCCTGATATATATGTTAAAAGGTGTTTACTGGCTGTGTTCACCTCAACACCAACAGCATTTACACAGCTCATGACAACATCATCGAGTGACTTCTGTAGTTTTTGCTGATCAACATCATGCTGNNTTGCCGCTGATCCACATCGTGCTGATACTGACCCACTCCAATTGATTTAGGATCAATCTTAACCAGTTCGGCCAAAGGATCCATCAGCCTTCTGCCGATAGAGATTGCACCTCGTACAGTAACATCATAATCAGGGAACTCATCTCGAGCGGTTTTTGATGCGGAATATATTGAAGCTCCGGCTTCACTCACAACAAAAACCTGGATATCATTCTCAAACTTAACCCATTTTATAAATTCTTCAGTCTCCCGGCTGGCGGTACCATTTCCAATTGCTATGGCTTCAATTTTATAGGCATTTACCAGAGATAAGATCTTCTTTATCGACATAGCTGTTTCATTCTGAGGCGGATGAGGATAGATAGTCTCATTATGTATGAAATTACCCTGCCGGTCAAGGCAGACAACTTTACATCCTGTCCTGAAACCAGGATCAATTGCCAGAACGTTTTTCTCACCGAGAGGTGATCCCAGAAGAAGTTGGCGAAGATTCTCAGCAAAAACATTAATTGCCTCTATATCTGCCTTTTCCTTGGAAATATTTCTGAATTCTGTCTCCATGGATGATGAAAGTAATCTTTTCCAGCTGTCTTTTACCGCCCCTGAAACTATCTCCGAAGAGTTATTCCTGCCCTTTATAAAAATTGAATTTAGAATATCCAGCGCATGTTGTTCATCAGGTTCCAGAGATAATCTCAGGAATCCTTCATCTTCTCCCCTCCTCATTGCCAGAAGCCTGTGTGAGGGGCACTTTTTCAATGGCTCTGACCAGTCATAATAATCACTGTACTTTATGCCTTCCGATTCCTTGCCTTTAACAACCCTGGAATAAATAACAGCTTCCTTGTCAAACAGATATCTAAGCTGTTTTCTTGCCTTCTCATCTTCATTTATCCATTCTGCAATGATATCGGATGCACCGGTAAGCGCATCTTCTATTGTTGCAACATCATCATTCAGAAATCCCTCAGCTTTCAGTGCAGGATTATTCTCTTTCTGATCCAAAATCAGTATTGCCAGAGGTTCGAGACCTTTTTCCCTGGCAATTGTTGCCCGTGTCCGTCTTTTAGGCTTGTAGGGAAGGTAAATATCCTCAAGTTCAGCCATAGTTACAGCGTTATCAATACGCTTTCTGAGTTCAGGTGTCATCTTTTCCTGTTCCTCAATCGATTTTATCACGGCTTCTTTCCGGTTATCAAGGTCTTTCAGCCTTTCATACTCTTC
>PMIL01000318.1:0-26980 GCA_003157075.1 Bacteroidales bacterium
GGAAGGAAGCAGCGGCGATTCAATGGTCATTTTATCAGAAAGATTTGGGTGAATCGCCGCTGCTTCCTTCCCCCTTGTCCTCCCTTAAAATCGGTGTCATCTCGAATTTTTCCACAAAAAAAGTTAATTATTTAACGAAACACTATCTGTGGAAAAATGAGGGATCTCCCAGATCTGAACAAATTCTCGAAAGAATTATTCCCAATAAAGATGTGAATAAAGAAAGGTTTTGAAGGAGGGAAAACTTTATTATGCAGTTTTTCATATATCCCCAAAGCTTAAGTCGGCATCTCTGTCACTACCCACCTAAAGGGATGATCGCTATCGATTTTTAAGAACTATTTGTTCGTGAACGAGCCCCGGGGGCAATACTACTTGTTTTACTCTTAAGCCACTTCTTTTCACCGAGAGTAAGATAAGGACTGAGTTTTTTATAAACTTCAGCATGATATTTATTAAGCCAGCCGATCTCCTTCTCATCAAGTAAAGAAATGTCAATCAGCGACTTATCGATGTAACAAAGAGAAACAGTTTTAAACCTGAGGAACTTACCGAATTCAGTATCAGCATCTTCTACACAAAGAATCAGATTTTCAATTCTGATTCCGTATTCGCCTTCCCGGTAAACAGCAGGCTCATCCGATATAAGCATACCCGGTTCAATAACAGTTTTTGATTCTGCACCTGAGCATGGACTAATGCTTTGAGGACCTTCATGTACATTGAGACAGAAGCCAACACCATGGCCAGTTCCGTGACCATAGTTCAGCCCATTCTCCCATAAAGCTCTCCTGGCCAGCAAATCGAGCTGATAGCCTTTTGTCCCGGATGGGAAGATGGCAAGTGCAAGATTAATTGTTCCTTTAAGGACCAAAGTAAAGTCTCTTTTCTGTTTTTCAGAAGGTTTTCCCATCGATATTGTCCGGGTAATGTCAGTGGTCCCGTCAAGGTACTGACCCCCGGAGTCAATAAGAAGAATCCCATCTTTTCCAATGACAGTATCAGATTCAATAGTAGCCGAATAATGAGGCAGAGCACCATTTCCGTTATAGGCTACTATTGCTGAAAAGCTGGGACCAAGATAGCTTTCACCTTGCGATCGTAAGTCATTGAGTTTTTCCTGCAGGATAAGTTCTGACAAATTTATTTTCCCATTGTTATGTTTCAGCCAGATAAAAAATTTTGTCAGGGCCACTCCATCCTTAATCATTGCCCGGCTGATATTTTCAATTTCAATACTATTTTTTACGGCTTTTAAACGAGTCGGAATTGTCAGATCCTCAATCATTTTCATTCCCATAGGAAATGAATTGAAAAGAAATATAGAAGTGGTTAACGGGTTGAGAAGCACAGTTGAACCTGCAGCCAGAGTCGATAACATACCTGCTGTTTCTTCGTAAGGAAGTATTACAATTCCAAGCCTGTCGAATTCAGATGCAAGCTTTAAGGGAATCTTGCTTTCCTCAGTGAACAGAAGAACCTGCTCCTCTCCCACCAGAGCATAAGATATCAGCAACGGACTGTATTTAAAATCGTTTCCCCTGATATTAAGTAACCACATAATATCATCGGGAGAGGTAAGAAGCTGGTATTCAGCTCCCCACTTTTTCATTTTTGCCCTGACTTCTGCTATTTTAACAGATCGCTCTTTCCCTGAAAATACTACTGAATGATCGAAAGCCTGTGAGAATGGTACAGAAGGACGGTCAATCCATAAGCCCGAAATCAGGTCGCAATTAAAATCAAATATTAACTTTTTAGCAATCAAGGAGTTCTCCAGTTTCCGTGTGATTTCAATGGAGAATATTCTTCCGTCAAGGGCAAGTTTATTTCCGTAATCCATACTGGCAGATATCCATTCTGTATAGTCATTTTTACCAGGAAAAATAGAATTTATGAGAATGAAACCTGAGTCCTTAAGTTGATTTTCAGCCTGTATAAAATATCGTGAATCAGTCCAGAGACCTGCAAATTTATCTGTTACAAATACTGTTCCGGCTGACCCGTTAAATCCGGTCAGCCAGGGTATTATCCTCCAGTAATCCGGGATGTATTCACTGAGATGCGGATCTGCTGATGGAATGATATATAAATCTATATCACTGTCAATCATTAATCTGCGTAATGCCGCCAGCTTTTCTTCAGTAGTCTGCATACCGGTAAAAATACATATTATACTGGAATAGTGAAAGCAAACCTGCTTCCCTGACCATGTACGCTTTCCACCCAAATTTTTCCGCCATGCTTTGAAACGAACTCCTTGCAGAGTATCAATCCAAGACCTGTGCCATCTTCATCACGGGTTCCACGTGTTGATCTGCTTGCTTCGATAAGAAATAGTTTTGCGAGATCGTTTTCTTTTATACCGACTCCGTCATCACTTACTCTTACTGTCAACTCTCTTTCTCCCTTAACAGCAGTTATATCTATCTTTCCGCCAGGATTAGTATATTTAATTGCATTGGAAATCAGGTTTCTGAGAATGGTATTGATCATTGACTTATCCGCAAACACTGTCAAACCTGCAGGTAAATTCTTTGTAATAACAATGTTTTTCTGATTTGCTGATTCCTGCAATAATGCCGAAGACTCATCAATAAGGTCAGCCAGATTAATGTTTTGAGGATTGAATACTATTCTTCCTGTTTGTGAACGTGACCATTCCATCAGATTTGTAAGAAGATCCATGGCACGCCAGGAGCTTGTCTGTATCATATTTGCATATTCATCAATTCCATTATAATCGTTTTTACTCACCTGATCGGACAGTAGTTCGCTTAGCCCTATAATACTTGTGAAGGGGCTTTTAAGATCGTGTGCTATAATAGAGAAAAATTTATCTTTCGTAGCATTGAGCTCCCGAAGACGCTTTTCACTTTCCTTCAGATTATCCTCAGCCCTTTTACGGTCGGAGATATCCCTAATATTACATTGAATGACCTTTGCTTTGTCAACTAGGTAAACATTACTTACATACTCGACATTTATTGGCTTTCCGTTTTTAGTTTCCAGGGGCATATCTTCAAAGCGGATAAATCCCTTATTCTGCAGTTCAATAAAAGCGGCTTTTGAATCTTCAATATTCTTGAATATACCGATTTCCCATAGTTCTTTTCCTAAAAACTCCTCATAGGAATACCCTAGCACATTCATTAAATATGGATTTACATCCACAATTTGCCCATTATAGGCATCGAGGATGAGTATGCCGTCTTTTGCAGTTTCGAAAAGTCTTCGATAACGGGTTTCTGAACTTTGCAGCTTTTGTTCAACAAGCTCGCGTTCGGTTATGTCCGTCAATGTTACAAGTACTTTCTGGTTGTCATTAGAAACAATACCTTCAATATGAATAAACATGGTATAATCCCCATATAATTTCATTCGTACTTCACATGTCTGTTTAACGTGGGTTTCGAATACTTTCGTGAAAAAATCATTAAAAAGGGGAAGAGTATCACGAGTAATAAACTGCCTCAGGTCACTTTTCACCAGCAGGGTTCGTTCTCTCTGAAGCATAATTGCACCACTGAGATTAAGTTCACAGATTGAGCAGTCGTAGTCGAGAGTAAGATATCCAACAGGCGCAAAATCATAGAGTCTTGTGAATCTTTCAGTAGCTTTTTCCGCCTTTTCCTCAGCTAACTTCAATTCTTCATTTTGCATCTCAAGTTCGATCTGATGCACTTCAAGCTCATGGATCATTCTTAAAGTTTCCGATTCTGTCCTGGTCTTATTGTGTTCGGAATGACTATTCTTATACTGTCTTTCAGCCATTTGCCGTAGTGTAACGGTTCCGGTTGATATCGTAGCTTCTTTTTTCATGACTTTGTTATATTTATTCCAATATTTATTGTTCCGGTAAGTGTTCCGTTATCATCTAACAATTTATGAGCTGACCACTCAATAGTCAGTTCATCACCATTAAAAGCCTTAACTACGTTTTTATATCGATTTGGTAATGACCCGGATAATAACTCTTGCATTTCTGCAAGCACCTTTTTACGCATCAATGGCGGAATGAACAGATCAACATAGTTATTACCAATTACAAGTTCCCGCTTAAGCCCGAGAAGTTTTTCAGCTTCCGGATTAAACTCAATAATTTTCCAGTCGGATGACAATCCGATAATGACATTGGGTACTGTCTTAATAAACGTGCGAAGCATCATTTGTGATTCCAGCAATACATTCTCAAGCTGTTTTGATTTTGTTATTTCAATGAATGTGATGACCAGTCCATCGATTTTATCTTCGAATGTCCGGTAAGGCATAATACGGATTCTAAACCATCTTCCGTCAAACGTAGACACTGATTTCTCAACATATTCCAGTGTACACAAAACCACCTTAGCATCCTCATACAATTCCGGGTAGTCCAGATCAGTAACCTGGTCAGTAAATACCCTTCCTATATCACTCTTTATCAGTTTAAATATTTTTGTTACAGGAACCGTGTATTGCCGTATTTTCAAATTTTTGTCAAGGAACAAAGTAGCAATATTGATACTTTTTAGAAGGTTATTCATATCATTATTCACCCTGACTGAGTCATCTATTTTGCTTCGAAGTTCAGTATTGACAGTATGGAGTTCCTCGTTAAGACTTTGCATTTCTTCTTTCGATGTGGTAAGTTCTTCGTTGGTTGACTGCAATTCCTCATTGGTTGACTGCAATTCCTCATTGGTTGATTTCAATTCTTCCTGTGAAGTCTGCATCTCCTCCCGGGAACTTTGGAGGTCCTCTTTAATATGCTGCAATTCAAGTTCCAAATCGTTCAGAAGAGTTATATCATAATTCTGCCCTTTTTTTGGTACTGAGGATTTCGTTTTGGCAGGTGGCAGATCTTCGAAAATCACTAAAATCTTTCCTTTTAGCAGTAGTGGTTTTTCTATTTGCTGAATGGTGACATCGGCGAGATGAACAGAGGTATTGATTCCTATTTTTACCTTGAGTAATATAATTTTTTCATATGTCTGCATTACTTTTCTGAAAGCAACTGGAAGCTCATCACGAAGTCCTTCACGAGCCATGGCAAACAGGTTCATATTCGCTTTACCAGCAGCAGGTTCCAGATATTTTCCGGTGCTGCCTGTAATGTAAAGTATGTCTCCTTTATAAGTTACAAGAACACTTGCAGGAGAAAACTGCTGGAGTAATAACTGATCAGTAAGGGTTTGCAGATTATCCGGAACTTTCTCAAGAGCCTGATTTTCACTTAAGACGCTCTTCGAGTGGCCAAATGAAGCCTGGAAATCAAAGTTATCATCTGTTTTGGAGAAACCAGAACGCTGATAAATTTTTAATTTTGAGTCAATTGTATTAAATAATTCTTTTTGACTCCCGGTAGTTTCAGCGCTGCCAAGCAGAAGGAGTCCGTCTTTTTTAAGACTGTAATGGAAAAGTGATAACAGTTTATTCTGCAATTCCGGCTCAAGATATATCATCAGGTTGCGGCATGAAATTATATCCAGCTTTGTGAAAGGAGGATCCTTAATCAGGTTTTGGGGCGCAAACACCACCATTTCGCGAATCTCAGCATTTACGCGAAAATTATTATCTGCAGATACGAAAAATCTGTTCAGACGTTCCATTGACACGTCGTTCAGAATACTGACAGGGAAAGTGCCTTTTCTGGCTTTTTCAATGGCACTGCCATCTATATCGGTTCCAAATATCTGTAACGATATATTCTTTTCCAACTTTAACTTTTCAAGTGACTCCTTAAAAATAATTGCCATTGTATAAGCTTCTTCACCGGTTGAGCAACCTGCTATCCATGCCCTCATTATATAACCATTTGGTAGTTTCGAAAATATAGACGGAAGTATATTTTCTTTCATTTGATCCCATACTGCAGAGTCACGGAAAAAACTTGTAACTCCAATTAGCAACTCATTAAAGAGGATATCAAGCTCTGCTGGATTTTCCTGTAAATATCTTACATACAGGGCTATTTTACTGATCTGATGTATAACCATACGTCGTTCGATCCGGCGATACACAGTAGTTTTTTTATATTGTGAGAAATCATTTCCGGTTTTGGAACGTAAGAGGATTACAATTTTCTCAAGCGAGCTTTTATCTTTTTCCAGTTCCAGTCTGGGTACCGAACGCACAATCTGTTTTGTGAGCGTTATAAGTTTAGCCGGAAGCTCATTTGCAGAACCCACGATATCAATCATCATGGCATCAATGGCACTGCTCGGCATACTATCGAATTTTGCAGCGGCAGGATCCTGTACTGCTACAATCCCTCCTTTTTCTTTGATTGCCAGCATCCCTGCTGTGCCATCAGAACCCATTCCTGAAAGGACGATGCCAATACTTTTATCTTTTTTCTCCTCAGCCAGTGAACGAAAGAAGAAATCTATGGGTAAACGCAGTCCTCTTGTTTCAATTGGCTCAAATAAATGCAGCGCACCATTAAGAATAGACATGCTTTTATTTGCCGGAATTACATAAACACTATCCGGCTTGATTCTTAAATGGTCAGTGACCGGAATCACCTTCATGTCAGTAACACGCTGAAGAAGTTCGGGCATGATGCCTTTATGGTTTGGATCAAGGTGCTGGATAACTACAAATGCCATTCCGTTGTTTAGAGGAACGTTGGTAAAAAACTGTTCTAATGCTTCCAATCCGCCGGCAGATGCACCAATACCAACAATCGGGAATTGGACTGCTGAAGTTTCAGGTACCGTAAGCTCCATTGTATCCTGTAAAACATTAATAACTCCCGGTGACTTTGTTAGCTTTTTCATTAAAACACTTTAATAATTAGTTTAACTTATTCAAATTCTATGTAATATTCTAAATATCAATATTATAACTTAAATGATCATTAAGCCCTCAAGTTGTATCTACAGGAATTCCTTCATCATTTTAATAAATTGTTTCCTGACGAATGGTTTGGATATAAATCCTGCACATCCTGCCTCCATACTCCTCTCTTCATCATCTCCATAAGCTGTCTGGGCAATTATTCTCATTTCCGGCGAGTGATCAAGAATTTTCCTGATAGCGGTATACCCATCCATTAAAGGCATTTTTATATCCATCAGGATCAAATCAATTTTAAGACCTGATTTACAAATATCCACTGCTTCAATCCCATTACAGGCGCGAACAATTTTTACATTCAGCTCAGATAATAATTGTTTGATCAGATGGAAGTTATTATTGTCATCTTCTGCGACAAGAAGAGTCTTTATATCAACATCCAAGAGTTTTAGCAATTCAGAAGTCGGAGGGCTAATATGGTGTTCTTTAAAAACTTGCTCATATGGCATTGTAAAATAGAATACCGAACCATTACCCGGGTCAGAAGTCAGCCAGATCTTTCCCTTCATCAATTCAACATATTCTTTGGAAATTGAGAGACCTAGTCCGGTTCCTTGAAACTGCCGCGATGTTGAATATTCGACCTGGTAAAAACGATCAAATATTTTATTGTGCTCGTCGTCCGGGATACTGATCCCGGTATCTGATACAAAAAATTCAAGATTTTCATTTTTCAGATTATAGCCGAATTTAATTTCACCTTTTAATGTAAATTTAAGTGCATTGCTTAATAAGTTAGAGAGGATTTGGACCAGCTTGGAATAATCGGTTATAACTTCAGCCTGATTACCGGAAAGACCAGTCCTGTATCTTAATTCAATTCCTTTTTCTGCAGCTGTAAGTTTAAACTGTTTAAAGAGTTTACCCATAAGAGTATTCAGGTTAATTTCATTCCTTTTTAACTTCAGAATACCAGCTTCAATATTTGATATTTCAATTATATCATTTAAAACATCGAGCAAATGATCACTGCTCTGTGTAATAATATCGATATAAGACTTCTGGGTTTCCTGAGTCAGATCAGGTTCTCCTAGCAAAGCGGAGAAACCTGTTATTGCATTCATGGGAGTTCTGATCTCATGCGAAATATTATGAAGGAATGCTGTTTTTAGTTTGTCACCTTCTTCAGCTTTATCTCTGGCTTTTATTAGATCATCTTCGGCTTTTTTGCGCCCCGAAATGTCCCTGCAAACAATGAGTAAACCATTTGTATTTCCTTTTGAATCGGTTATCGGACATGATGAAAGTTCGGCCCAGAAAACAGATCTGTTATGCTTCAGCAATTTGTATTCTGCCGTAACTGGTTTTACATCGCCTGAAATAATATCAGCAAACCGTTCAAGAATCATCAGATGATATTCAGGGTCAAGCCATTTTAAGATTGAGGTTCCTATAAAACTTGCTTCCGGAGGTTCTTCGAAAATTTCATATGCTTTTTTTGATCCATAGGTAACATTACCCTCTATATCAGAGGTGATTATCCCGTCAGGAGATATATCAATCAGAGTACGGTAATAAGCTTCCGATTCGATTAATTTTTCTTCAGCCCGTTTGCGATCGGTGATATCTTCAATAGCGCCGATATAACCAATCAAATCACCACTCTGATCTCTCAGTGGGACCGCATGTCCGTTTACCCAGGTGATCGACCCATCTGTATGTAAAAACCGGTATTCGGAATATGATTGAGATCCAGATATAGCAGCTTGCTTCCAATCTTTGTCAAGCAGTGACCGGTCTTCAGGATGAACAGCATCGAGCCAGCCTTTCCCCAGAGCTTCTTCAGAATTCAATTTTGATATCTCACAGTAACGCGGATTAACATAATTTGTGACTCCGTTTACATCGGTTCTGAATATGCCAACAGGTGCAAATTCGGTCAGAGTTTTAAACCTGATTTCACTTGTTCTCAATGCCTCTTCGTATCTTTTGTGTCGGGTAATATCACGGACCGACAATTGAAATGCCTGTCTTTTATCCCATTTCACGCAGACAACACGGAATTCTACTTCGCAAAATGTTTCCTTTTTAATGATGACAAGAGTATCGTCAGTTTTACTTGCCGAAACCGGAAAGCCAAAAGAATAACCAAGAAACTTATCTTTGCTCCGGCCGAAAAGTCTTTCAGCAGCCGGATTCACATAGAGAACAATACCATCTGTATCAACAATTAGAATACCATCGGCATTCATTTCCAGGATGGCTGAAAGATTTCTCTCCGATGTCTCCAGATCATATTCAGCTTGCATATGAGATACAGCCTTTTTCTCAAGCTTATTTACATTTTCCTGAAGTGTATTTATTTGTTCAACAAGTTCCTCGTATGTCGAATCTGTAAATTTCATTTTAACATCTTTCCAAAATATTATTCTTTAACTCTCTCTCTGTGAATATAATCCCCTTTCTGTTAATCTTCTCCTGGAAAATATTACCAGAATAACAGGATCTTCGCATAATATCCTCAACCTTGTGATATCAGATCCAGACTATGCAGCACTTTTTGCTTATTGGATAAATCACCTATGATTTTTCGCATTGGTTTCGGCAGTTTTTTTATCAGGGTCGGAACAGCCAGTATCCTGGCGTCTTCAGCCAGCTCCGGATGCCTTCTCACATCAATAACTTCCAGATCAAATTGCGTATTTGATTCATGAGAAATAATTTCCCGCAGATTTTTTAAAGCGAGCTCACTTGCAGCATTTGAACCGAGTATATAAAGCTTTAAGATGTATTTCTCAGGCATAACACTAGCTTTTGAACTCCCGGTTTAAAGATACTGCGTGAGTCTAATAGTACTATTACATAATAAGTTAACAGAGTTACATTATTCACACATTTATGAAGATTGGGAAAAAGCAATTAAATCCCTGGTTGTTATATTAATTGCAGCAGGGGAAGTAAGGGATTATTGAACGAAGTTGTTTAAAATATGCAGGGGTAAGGCCTGTCAGACTTTTAAAATGTTTCGATAAATGAGCTACATTCCTGAAGTGCATTATTTTTGCTATTTCATTAATATTGAGTTCATTATAAGTGAGCATTTCTTTAATCCTTGTGACTTTAAGTTCATCTATATACTTTTCAATCGAAACACATTCTATTTCAGAAAACATTGTATTCAGAGATGCATAGTTCTTATTAAACTTGGCGCTTAAAAAATCCTCATTGGATTTTTTTAATTTCTTTTCAGGAAAATTTACAAGATCCTCAATAGTATTCAATAGTATTTCAACATGCTTATTCTGTTGATTATCCAATAATTCAAGCCCTGATTTTTTTAATAATTCCCTGAGTTGCTCAAATTGTTCCCGGGTGATAGCATCTTCTATTATAAGTTCCCCCAGATTCACCTTAACATAATCAATACTTGTCTTTTTAAGAGCATTGATTACTAATTCTTTACAGCGATCACAAACCATATATTTAATAAAGCGCCTCATAAACGCAAAGATAGCCCTGCAGATCCTGCGTCAATTACATAATATCCCAACAGAATTGTAAAATTCTCACATTTAATAACTTCATGAGAATATGACCAAGGGGTGACTATGACATCAAACAAGCTGGACAAGGCAGACACATCAGCTCAGTTTGCAGATTAAAGAATGCCGGACTGAATAAATGACTCTATTTTCCTATGCCCTTATTGAGATTTACCTGATTTATTGCATCAAGATTAAGAACAAAACGGATCCTGTCTTTAACTGTTTTGTCAATTGATCCTATATTTCCTGAAACCAGCAGAGGGACATAGACCTCGAAGACATTCCAGAGACCGGCCTTCAGGCCAGCTTCATAAAAAATCGGTGAATTATGACCGTTTCCAAGGCCATGATCGTTGAATAAGATGTTTATAAAAGGTTTTACCGGTATGCGTCCGGCTTTTCCGGGGAAATTGGTTGTGAGTGAAAGGGAAACCAGCCATTTGCTATAACCAAGACTATCGGTAACAGGTGAGGTAATAGCTCCTTCTGATAATGTCATCTGCCTCGACCAGAAAGATTTCTGCGATTCATTGAAACGATCATAAAATGTTCCATCGAAGAGGTATTGTTCACGGCCATCTCTTCCACCAGGAGAGAATGCATAAAATGGAACATCTGGATTGTTTTTCAGCATGATTCCTGTGAACAATCTGATATCCAGTCCTGGCTTAGTTCCATTGTAACTGACTCTGTATTTAAATTCAACAGAAGTTTTTTGATATGAATCACCGGATTCAACGGAGGCCAGCAGACTGAAAGGATTGATCAAGCTGTTTTTTTCGAGCAGATATCCAAACTGGCTATAGTATTTTGTCTTTAATTCCGATTTAAGTTCAATCTGATGCAGATCCGATACAGCTAAATAATATCCGAAAACCTTATGATTCAGAAAATTGTTGACATTATTATTCCTGAGAAAAAGGTTCAGTCCAAGCCTGGATCTCATATAGTTCTGAATTCCGGGGCTTCCATATTGAGTTCCTTCCATAGATATGGTTGCCATCCTGATAAAATTATCATAAGGTGTAAAACTGTAAGATATCTTTCCATCTCCGGCCACATCGGTATCCTTAACTTTATAGAAAGGTGTCAGACTATATTCGAAGCGTCTGGGTAAGAGTATCCGGTTATGAATATTGAACCCAATCATAAAACCATCTTCTCTGGTCCAGTTGACGGCCGGAAACCAGATCATTGTCCTTCTGTCAGGATCTTCAAGAGTATAGAGGAACTGAAGCCGGGTCGGATCAGATTTACGAAATATGCCGGAAGTCCGGATGTTATTGTTTAGCCGGTATAATTCAGGCATTTCATGAGCAGGGTCGATTCGGATCCCGGAAAAATTATCTTTTGGAATAGCAATCCATTTTGACCCTTTAAAACCGGTAGCCCACTCTTTAAAACTGACGGAATCACCTTTCATACCTGCTATAACAAGAGGCGAAACCAGTTCACCGTCATTCTTTATTAATAGCTTCTGATTCTTATACCTGACAACTTTATAATCAAGATGTTTCGTTGTCCCCAGAAAATCATCGAAAAACCATGTAAGATCCTTGCCTGTACATGATTCAAATAAAGTCTTAAGATCGTAAGGCCCGGGATGTTTTGAGTTCCATTTCTTAAAGTATTCATGCATGGCTGAGTCAAAAGTAGAATCTCCGAGATATGCTCTCAGATAATTAAATCCGATACCGGCTTTATTATAAATAATGGTACCATAGTTAAGATCACTATAATCCTGTGCGGCAAGGTTTATCGGTTGTTCCAGGTTTTGCCGGGCCGGAACCAGCCAGTCAAGCTCAGCTATTCTCTGCACCGGCATTTTATCAACATGTAAAAACTTTGCTGTTTTTGGCTTTTTGAAGTAAACTTCCCATAATTTTTTGCCCGGATACCTGTCTTTCATATAGCGCACCTCGTAAGCGCTGACAATACCTTCATCCATAAACGGGTATCGGCGTTCATCAGATCCAAGCGCTCCATAGAACCAGTTATGACACACCTCATGCGCAATTACTTCATCAAGATTATAGCTATCATTTGCAACGCCAATTACGGTAATACCGGGATATTCCATTCCTGCTCCGGCATTAAGGGCGCTCTGGACAGCAGTAAACGTGTTATAGGGATAGTCGCCAATAAGTTTTGAATAATATTCTATCGAATAATTGATGTAAGTTATGGCATCTTTCCATAAATCCGCCTGTTGATTAGTAAACATTGCCCATGTGGTAACTTCCCTGCCTAATCCGGGCAGCTTCACTTTTCCTTTCAGAATGTGAAATCGCTTATCGGCAAACCAGGCAAAATCATGGATATGACTCCCGGTATACCTTAATGTTTTTAAATCAGGAGATGATGGAGGAAAATTATCCCTTAAATACCGGGCAGTGACTTTCCATAGAGTATCTGAAGCAATTTTGTTAAGCCAGTCTGTTTCCTTTGAATTTTGAAGGTTTCCTGTTGCACCAACAATGTAATTATCAGGAAGTGTAATACTGACGTCAAAACTCCCGAACTCCGAATAAAACTCTCCCTGATCGAGATAAGGCATCTCATGCCAGCCGTTAATGTCATAAACGGCCGGTTTAGGATACCATTGGGATATCTGATATGACTCTCCGATATGACCCAGCCTTGAAGTTACACCTTTTGGTATTTTAACATGGAAAGGAGTAGTTATTTCAATTGTGTCGCCGTGGATAATGCCTTTATTAAGCCTGATTATGCATATATCCGGCTGGTCATTCAACAGATTCCATTCGACTTTTTGTCCATCAACCTTAAAGTTCAATGAGTCAATATATCCTGTTAATTCAGGGTCATTAAACAGCTTCTGTTTACCTTTCGACCGTAATAATTGTTTAGCTAAATCCGTTTTATTGTCCGAATAACCATTAGGCCACAGATGAAAATATAAAAACTTAAGTGTATCGGGAGAATTGTTGATATACTGAACTGTTTCGGATGCATTTAACTCATGCAGTCTGTCCTTAAGAGTAACATGAATATTGTAATTGACCTCCTGCTGAAAATAGTTTTGGGATGAAATAACAGATACTGGTCCAGAAAAAAACAGACCGAATATAAAATATTTTAATAACCCGGAGCAGGATTCTGGCAGCATTCGAAATAATAAAGACTTTAGTTAATTCAAATATGAGTGATTTTTCTGGAACTATTGTCTTTATTCTGCCGAAAATTAAAAGGAGTTAAACCAGTGACCTTTTTAAACTGATTTGCAAGATGAGCGACACTGCTGTACAGCAGCTTATAGGAAATCTCACTAAGGCTGAGGCCTCCGTACACCAGTAGCTCTTTTACGCGATTAATTCTTTGTTGAATAAAATATTTTTCGATCGTCAGACCTTCTACCTCAGAGAAAGTTTTACTCATATAGTTGTAATCATAGTTGACTTTCTCACTGATAAAATCGGAGAAGTTAGGATTTTTTATATCGTCTGAAAAATAAACGAATTGGTGGACTGCTTCCTTAATTCTTTCAATCAGCAATGTTTTCTGACTCATCATTAATTCAAGCCCTGAATCTTGCAAAGCGTCACCAAATAACTTAAGTTTTTCAACAGAAATACTGGAAGATAATTCTACTTCTCCCAGATCAATATACTTATAGCGGATATCAAGCTTCTTTAGTTCTTCCTTTACAATTGCCTTGCAACGCTCACTTTCCATATTTCTGATAAGAAGCACCATGAATTTTGGTTGTATTATATTAACAGTTAACCTGACATCTATGCTAATAATGATAAATTAAATCAGAACTCAATTATCATGCTGAGTAACTGCTCATCTGTTTTTCCAAGCTTATCTCGTAGTTTTTTGAACATTACCTCTTCCATTCCTTCAGTAAATATCAAATCCCTGTTTGAAATAACTGCAAATTTTTGCCTTATCTTTTCTTTTTTCTTCTTCCACAGTATATTCATGCCACTATTTATAAGGAATAAATTTGTATTGATGGTTTATCAGCCGTTATAAAATTACTTTAATGTGTTAATACAGCTATTACATAATTCTTTCATTTTGTTACATAATTCACACATTTTTAAACATTTAAGTATTGAATTTTTTGGATTTCACAACTGGATACTATTAAACAGTGAAAGGATACAATTGTTCAAAATAAGATATTGGATAATGTCGATTGAAACATTTAAATAGCTATTTACAAGTCGTCAGTTCTCTTTATTGCAGATATCGAAACAGGGGACCCCTCGCTTGCGCTCATGATCTCCAACTTACAGTAAATTAAAGCAATACATCAAACCACATATAAACAAAAGGGACGTTGCATGCAACGTCCCTCCTGTTATTAATGCAATTTCTAGTGTTTGCCGGAAGTCTCGTTTGAAGTCTCTTTATTTCTTCCTTTTTTATCCTGATTGTTAGCTCGATTTTGTTGTCTTTCCAATCTTCTGCTCTTTACAGTAGTGGTGGCTTGCTGCTTCACTTGTACATTCTGCTGGACAACTTGTTTCTGTTGTTGTTGCTGTTGCTGCTGTTGCTGTTTTTGTTGCACCTGGATTTGATCCTGNNGTTTTTTGCTTTCTATTTGCTGTTTTTGCTGCACCTGTACCTGATCCTGTCGTTTGGTTTCTGCGGGCAGTGACTGCTGTTGTTTGGGTTGTTGAACCTGAACATTATTCTGTTTAAAATTTGCATTTCTTCTACCAGCTGGTACTATATCCTTTACATCTGATACGCGAGATGGCGCTGGTCGTTGTTTGACATCATTATTACGGTCGAACTGGGGCCTGTAAATTTCTAACTGATTATTGGTCAGCTTCTGCCCTGGATTAGGATTATCACGAACAGAAACGTTGTTTATGCTTCTTCTGGTATATTTCTGAACATCATCTCTCCTTGGACCGGCAATATATGTTACATTTCGTTTATTATCATTAAATGTATTATTTATTACTGATGACTTTCTGATTATCACATCGTTATCTCTTCTATTTACATAATACCTACTTATATTTGTCCGGCCAAAATCCCTGTCGCGAACAAAATTCCATCTGTTCACGTCGGCGTACTCATTGCCAAAACTCATGCTAACACTGATTCCCGGTCTCATAGGTGACCATCCGTAATAACCATCTCCTCTTCTCCAGGTGACCCATGATGGACCCCATTCATAATCAGGAACCCAAAACCAACCGAAATTGTTATCGAAATCCCAGCGGCCATAATGAAAAGGAGCCCAGCCCCAGGAATAGTCTGAAACCCATGTCCAGCCATAATCTGTCATTACCCAGGATCCGTTGGTTGAATAGGGTGAAAATTCAGGACCTACATCAGGTATCCATATGTAGCCATAATCCGGAGTACTTGACCACTGTCCATAAGGACTAAGCTGATCATAGAAAACCTGAAAGCTCACATTGGACTGCTGAGCTGAAACAGTAGACGGAATCAGAGTAGCTGAGCCAAATAAGATAAACAGGGCTAACAGAATTTTGAAACGAATTTTCATGGCTTAAGAATTATATTTATTGTTTTGTTTCCCCGATGCTAAAATCATGAGAAAAGCTGAATCTTCCACAGAATTAATTCTATATTTCAGTTTTTCATTCATAATAAGTACTTCGCCCTTATTCAGGGTAAAGGATGCATTACTGAAATGCAAATTCAAAATTCCTTCAATTACCTGAAAAGTCAGGGAATCACCATTCTGAAAAGAACTGATTACGGTCCCGGCATGAATTACGGTAAGCAATATCTTTTTTAAAGGACTTCTAAGAAGAATAGCAGATTTCAGTTCTCCTTCTTCCCAGGATGGTTCCTCTTTCAAATGACTGATCATTAACCCCAAATCGTTGGAATTCAGTAAAGTATTAATTGATCTTTTATTATTGTCTATAGTTGACTCGGTAATGAAGGCTGTCTTTTCTTTGTACATCTTTTTGATTTTAAATTCAGTAACCAATAAAAAATAATATCACCTGTATATTTATCTGATTCTTTCTTCAGGTTCTCGTTAGCAGAACCAATAATTGAATAAGAATTGTTATCAGACTAAGAGGATAATGAGGATAATAAGAAGAACTGTACCTCCACCTATATATACAACCCCGCCGCCTCTTCTGTGGTCGCCTCCTATACCGTCGCGGTCTCTTCTCATCCTCTGACCTTCCTGGCTGGCTGAAACGTTAGTGTCCATAGTGCGTATTTCACCGTCTCGTTTTGTAAGCCGATTTAATTCTTCTCCTGAAAGCTTAACTTCTTTTCGATCAGGAACAGTTCCTTTGTCTGATACGGTTTTGGAATCCGGAGTGTTTGCAAATACTGTTCCGGCACTCAATGATAAAATCATTAGGCATGCAATAAGGATAATTTTTTTCATTTTATTATTTTTTAAATTAATGTGTATAACCGACAGTTCAAAGATAAATGACACTGTAACCTGACTTATTACACAATTGATCAATTAAGTTACATTATTCACAGATGCACCTTTTGCCCGAAACCAGGCTATTATAAAAATAAGAGGAGGATTGCTAGTTACCCAATCCCCCTCATAACCTAAACCTGACCAAAACTAAATTCTCCCTAACCTAACCTAACCTAACCTTGTGCAATATATATAACACGATATTTGTTGTAAGCTGATTGTTACCTATTTACCAGATATCGATAAAATATTGTTTATTAAAGTAATATAATGAGAAGTATAATTAAAAGAAGGGTACCTCCGCCGATATATATATAGCCTCCGTCTCTTTTTACATTCTCTTTTATACTTTTAACTTCTTTTTTAAGTTCACGTTTTTCTTTTACTGTCATATTTGTTTTGTCCATATCGCGTATTTCTTCAACACGTTTTGTTAAGCGGCTTAATTCTTCCTCAGACATTTTATTTTCTGTCTTCGCTGGTATGGCAGGTTTCTCTGTTGCAGATTTTGTATCCGGCTTGACAGCAAATGCAGTTGAAGCACTAATAGAGATAATAATCACGAACGCAAAAAGGATAATTTTTTTCATTTTCTTATTTTTTAAATTATTATATAAATTCAATAGCTCAAAGGTAGATTGAGCTCCATCATAACTTATTACATAATTGATCAATTAAATTACATTATTCACACATAGGCACAACCAGGCAATAATATAATACAAGAGGAGGATTGCTGTTAACCAATCCTCCTCATTAATAAACCTGACTAAAACTTAATTACCCATTACTAAATCTTTTTCTACTGGTTTTATGACTTTAAATATATCCTGAGCATAACGGGTTTTTCAGAAATAACTGATTATAGCTTTGTTATCAACTGATAAATCTCATGCTTACTCTTTCCTACTTTTTCCTGCAGCCTTAAGATCATCTCCCCCATTTTTCCCTGTTCAAAATTGAGGTCCTTATCTGTGAGAGTAGAAAACTTTTCTTTGAGTTTCCTGGCCTGATCATTCCAGCTGATAGTGGCCTTGGGTTTTACATTTGAAGCTGCCATAATTCTGTTTTTTAATTATAATTTTTTAAGTTCAGCTCAAAGATCCTTTTGATTCCCTAAACTTTCATTACATAATTTTGCAGAAATGTTACAATTTTCACACATTTTGCTTCTTGGAAATGAAAAACAGCTTTCTAAAATAATGTTCAGTTAATTCGAAAAATGTAGTAATAATATAACTCTTTTAGATAATTATGTAACAGAGAACAACCTAATACAAATCAACTTTGTTTTTACTCAGAATTAAGTATTTATTGAATAATCTGTCGGAAATAAATTATAATTTATAAGTAACAAAATGATAGTAAAAAATAAACAGGCAGGAATGCATTTTTCGGTGGTCCCTATGAAAAAAGTATTGATTGCTCTCGATTATGATCATACTGCTCAAAAAGTAGCTGAAAAAGGATTCTCACTGGCAAAAACCATGGGTGCAGAAGTGGTGTTGCTTCATGTTTTTACAGACGAAGCATATTATTCAACGCTCGAATATTCTCCGATAATTGGATTCAGCGGATTCAGCGGCGAGGATTTTTCCAATCTGATTTCAACTGAGGGAATGACAAAAGCCTCGAATTATTTCCTTGATAAAATTAAAGATCATCTGGGAGATGATTCAGTTCTTGTCATGGTTGATGAGGGTGATTTTGCTGATGTAATTCTGAAAACCGCCCGGCATATTCATGCAGATGTCATTGTTATGGGATCACACAGCAGGAGATGGCTCGAAAAAATATTAATGGGGAGTGTCACCGAAAAAGTTTTACACCGCACATCAATTCCATTGTTCATTATTCCTACAAAAGGAAACAAATAAATGTAAAAACAGATCACATTTTAAATTTTAAGGGGATTTGGAAACTGGTGGAAGAAGTACTTTCACCAGTTTCTGTTTTTTTATAGATATACTTTAATTCGTTCCCAGTAATCGAGCGTCAGTGTACCAGATCCGTTCCAGTTCTTAGCAATCAGTTCATATCCCGGGTACCCGGTCTTCCTGGCATAGTACATAAAAATCTTTTTTGAAATTTCAATATCATAACAATCATCAAGGATATATTTACTTCCTGTACGCTGGTTATAATCCAATAATCTGATTGGTCTTATCTGAAGAGGACCGGTAGCCTCTTCCAGCAGATTATAAGCTCTGATGTTCCCTTTACATTCAACCTGAAAAACAGCTTTATATAATCTGTCATATGCATCTATAGGTTCTTCTCTTAAAATGAAAACCTGGTTCAGATCAGGAGCCATTACTTTTAAGCTCAAAAATGAAAAGAAAATTATTGGTAATATTTTCATAACAGGTTCCGTGTATTAATTTGAAAATCACATTTTATTATTTGTATAATGGTTACTGCAAATGTGACGGATTTTATGCTTTCAGACCTTACAGAATTTCAAATATAAATTACATAATTCACGGATTACAAATTGGTTGAATAGCCTGAAATGCAATACGGAAATAGCTTTTTGATTAAGTTTTATATGTGAATTTTGTAAACTATTTACAAAGTTGTGTAATACTTTATAGTGCACAGAAGCTCAACTTTGCTGAGAAATTCTTAAACAAAACTTAATACAAAGACTATGAAAACTTCCGGACCGAAACTTTTGTCAATAACAATGTTTCTGACAATTATCTCATTTGTCCTGATCTTTACTCTTGCATCATGTGCTACAAAAGCGAAGTTTTTAGATTCCTCTATTGTTCCGGCAGCACAAGGTCACATAAAAATGAAAACTGACAGGAACAAGAATTATGTGATAAAAATAGAAATTTTCAATCTGGCCTTGCCGGAAAAGCTCAATCCGCCGAAAAAAGTCTATGTCGTTTGGATGGATGATGGCAATAATAATTTAAAAAATATGGGCCAGGTAAAAAGTTCATCGGCTTTCTTGTCAAAGGCGCTAAAAGCTTCCTTTCAGAATATTTCCTCATTCAGGCCTATTAAAATATTCATCACTTCTGAATATGAGGCAAATGTTCAGGTTCCTTCTCAGGATGTAATATTGTCGACAAACAATTTTTAAGCAATTAACAGATCTATTTATCAATTATATACCCTACCTAATATGAAAAAAATCAACAACAAATTAACAGGAATACTGATATTGTCATTGATATTCTCAATATCGATACTTAAAGGACAATCGTCTGACGAAAATAAAGCCAGGTTCGGATTCAAGGCCGGACTTAACTTATCAAACATGTATACTAAAGATGTCCAGGATGAAAATATGATTCTTGGTTTTAATGGCGGCCTGTTTCTCAAAATACCAGTGACTCCCAACTTCGCATTTCAACCTGAATTATTATATACTACCAAAGGTTCGGAGCTTACTTATAACAGCTTCGTTAGCGGCAAAGCCAGTTTTTCACTTAACTATGTTGAGTTGCCTGTACTTGCTGTAATTAATCTGACTAAAATTGTAAATATATCTGGCGGAGTATATGTTGCCACTTTAACAAGTGTTGTAGTAAAAAATAAGTCAAATGTTGATTTATTCAACTTCGAAAATGAAATGAAGAAATCCGATTTTGAAATGTATGACTGGGGGTTAGTTGCCGGAGCAGGATTAGATTTTAACAAAGTAAGTCTTGGTGTTCGCTATGAATACGGAATGAAACCTGTAGGAAAAGAGAGATCATTCCTGGGGCAATCTTACCGTTTCCCGGATGCACGTAATTCAACCATTCAGATATATTTGTCTATAAGTATTTTATAAAAAAATATTATCCCATCGGAAACCTGGTATAATTCTTGAAAGTAAATTCTGCTACTCTGGTATTTTGAAGCAATATTCCATATCTAAGCTGTCTTAATATATCCTAAGACAGCTTTTTCTTTTTTACTAATAGTTGCTATAACCAACTAATATTCAGGATAATTTTTAATGACATATGATTTGGTATATGATAATTGAATATTCGATTTTGCATCCTTTAAGAATAATAACTACTTTTACAGTGTCTATTAATTTGATAAGGTTAGTTCTTTCGAATGAGACTTTACATTAAAAATATGGTTTGTATCCGCTGCAAGATGGTTGTGAAATCAGAGCTGGAGAATCTTGGAATTCGGTATTCAATTGTGGAATTAGGAGAAGCGGAAATAAGTGAAGAAATTTCACATGAAAAGAAGGCTCAGCTGGACATAGCCCTGAGAAGACAGGGGCTGGAACTGATGGATGACAAAAAGAGTCAGCTGATTGAAAAAATTAAAACTATAATTATTGAGTTGATCCACTACTCCGATTATCCCTTGAAAATTAATCTTTCTGATTTTCTCATCTCAAAGCTTAACTACGACTATACCTACATGGCCAACCTTTTCTCTGAAGTGCAGGGAACAACGATAGAGCATTTTTTCATATTTCATAAAATTGAAAGGGTAAAAGAATTACTCGTTTATGATGAACTGAACCTGAAAGAAATCGCTTATAAATTACATTACAGCAGCGTGGCCCATCTCTCGAACCAGTTTAAAAAGGTTACCGGGCTGACCCCTTCTCACTTTAAACAACTCAAGCACAAGCGAAGGATCTCGCTTGAAAATATCTGATTGATTCAATTACGTTAATTAATCTGACCTGGTTGTGACGGTAAACACATACTGTTAGAACTAACCTGGAATGTGTGAATTATGTAAAGTATTGACGGAATTGTATAACACAAAGGTTCGTTTATTTCAGCAGTTTTGTTCTTTTATCTAAAGCATAGTAAAAGTTGAAATTGTATATAAAATACATGGTAAGCAACCACTGCAAACTTGCAGTGAAAGAAGAGCTTAAAAAGCTGGGGCTGCATTTCATAGTTGTTGATCTGGGTGAAATTGAGATAATGGAAGATATCACCCCGGAACAACGGGAGCAATTAAAAATTGCTTTGCTGAATTCAGGCTTTGAATTGATGGACGACAAGAGGGCTGTAATGATTGAAAGAATTATAAACGTAATTATCGATATGGTTCAGCATACAACCGGGATAATTAAAGTTAATTTCTCGGATTATTTAAGCGAAAAACTGAATCATGATTATACTTACCTCTCCAATATGTTTTCAGAGGTAAAAGGGATTACCATACAGCAATTCATAATTATCCATAAAGTTGAAAAGATTAAGGAATTACTGATATACGATGAACTTAATCTTACCGAGATTTCATATAAGCTCAATTACAGCAGTGTGGCCCATTTATCAAACCAGTTTAAGAAAATAACAGGTCTTACACCAACTCATTTTAAACAACTGAAAGATAAAAGACGAATACCGATTGAAGAAATCGGTAACCAAAAATGAACGCAAGAAATCTGATAGAAGCCAGNNTACTGGTCTGACTCGTGAAAAACTCACCGGAACTGACTTCTTTGATTATTTTACAGAACCACGGAAAGCACGGGAGGTTTACCAGGAAGTATTTTCTAATGGATCTGTTGCGGATTCTCCGCTTACAATTCATCATAAAAACGGAAAACTTACTGACGTTTTATTCAACGGTTCCGTATATAAAGATAACAAAGGGAATGTAGACGGAGTTGTAGTTGTTGCCCGCGACGATACTGAAAGGCAACAGGCTTCACAATATGCCCGAAGTATTATAGAAGCAAGCAGGGATCCTTTATTTGCAATAAATCCCGTAGGTAAGATAATTGATGTAAACGAAGCTTCAATAAAAGCAACAGAAAAATCGAGAGAAAACATTATTAACACCGACTTCTTTAATTATTTTACCAAACCGGGTAAGGCAAGAGAAGCGTACAAAGAGATATTTGCAGAAGGCTTTATTAAAGACTTTCCACTCACAATAAAAGATGGGAAACTGACTGATGTGCTCTGCAACGGATCAGTATATAAGGATTTCAGAGGCAATGTGCTGGGAGTAGTCATTGTTGCCAGAGATGTTACTGAACAGAAGAGAATATCTACAGAACTTATTGAAGCAAAGGTTTTTGCCGAGATGGCGACAACACTGGCAGAAGAGGCAAAAGACATTGCAGAAAGTGCAAAATTAACCGCTGAAAATGCAATGAAAGCCAAACAGCAGTTTTTGTCAAATATGAGCCATGAAATACGGACACCGATGAATGCCATAATCGGATTTACAAAAGTGGTCCTGAAGACTGAATTGACTGAAGAACAGAAAGAATATCTGACTGCCATTAAACTGAGCGGAGATGCACTCATCGTTCTTCTCAATGATATACTCGACCTGGCAAAAGTAGATGCCGGAAAAATGATCTTTGAAATGGTCCCATTCAAGATGGCTTTGTCCATATCAGCCATGCTTCACTTATTTGAGACAAAAATTCTTGAAAAAAATATAAAACTGGTTAAAGAATATGACAGCAATATTCCCGGGGTTCTTGTTGGCGATCCGGTACGCCTTCATCAGATTATTCTGAACCTGGTAAGCAATGCCGTTAAATTTACATCAAAAGGTAAAATTACAGTAGGCGTTCAAATGCTGCGCGAAGATAGGGATAGTGTAACCATTGAATTCTCTGTTACAGATACCGGGATAGGAATAGCAGAAAATAAAATAGAAAAGATCTTTGAGAATTTTCAACAGGCATCGAGTGAAACTTCAAGATTATACGGAGGAACAGGGTTAGGTCTTGCAATAGTAAAACAATTAGTTGAAGCACAGGGAGGAACCGTTACGGTTAAAAGCAAAATTGATGAGGGCTCAGTTTTCAGCTTCGTCCTCAGCTTTCTGAAAACTAATTCCAACGCTGAACCGGAAGCAGAGTATCTGGAATTGGATAAAGAGATTAAGAACATTAAGGTGTTAGTAGTTGAAGATATTGCACTCAATCAGTTACTGATGAAAACTCTGTTAAATGACTTCGGATTTGAATGCGAGATTGCCGTCAATGGCAAGATTGCTCTTGAAAAGCTTCAAACTGCTACATACGATATTATTTTAATGGATTTGCAGATGCCTGAAATGAACGGATTTGAAGCCACGGAATATATCCGGGGAAAAATAAATTCTAAAATTCCCATAATAGCCTTAACTGCAGATGTAACTACTGTTGACCTTGCAAGATGCAAAACTGTCGGAATGAATGATTATATATCAAAACCGGTTGATGAACGGCTGCTATATAGCAAAATTGTGGGATTGGTAAAGAAAAACATACCTGTTTTGGATCAAAAAGAAGATGATTCCGGTCAGGATAAAAAATTCAAGTGCATTGATCTTGGTTATTTATCCCGCAGAACGAAATCTGATCCGGCACTGATGATGCAGATGATAGCTCTCTATCTTGAGCAGACTCCGCCTCTGATCAGAGAAATGAAAAAAAGCCTTCTGGATAAAGACTGGAGTTCGCTTTACTCAGCGGTTCATAAGATTATCCCTTCCTTTTCAATTATGGGTATCAGCGCTGATTTTGAAAACATGGCAAAACAGGTTCAGGAATATGCCAGCAGGAAGAATCAAACCGATGGAATTCCGGATCTTGTGTCAAAGCTTGAAAACGTTTGTACCCAGGCATGTGTAGAATTGGAAGAAGAGTACAACATAATTAAAAATAATAACTCATGAAAAAAGAAAATAAGATAAGACTTTTCCTTGTAGACGATGATATGGTGTTTCTAAAATTGTTAGAAATTGAGTTCCTCCAGCATGCTGATTTCGAAATTGAAACATTTGCTACAGGTGAATTATGTCTTGAAAATTTATCACATAGCCCCGATGTGATTATACTGGATTATCTGCTTGACGGAACAGATAAAAAAGCCATGAACGGACTTGATACACTTGACAAAATCAAAGAATTCGATCCGACAATTCCGGTTGTAATGCTTTCCTCTCAGGATAAGATAGAAGTTGCCGTTAACTGCATGCATCACAAAGCATTTGATTATGTTGTAAAGAGCGAAACCGCCTTCATGCGCCTGAAGAAAATCATCACCACTATAATCAGGTACAGAAAGATGGAAAAGGAACTTAGCTGGTATATGGAGCGTATGTAACCTTCTCCAAGTCAAATGTGTGAATGATGTAAGTTATTTCAGAAGTTGTGTAATATTTCAGAACCTAAAGGGGATGACCTTTATCCATTGTTATTTAGCTCCATTTTTTAATTTAGAATTAATATGAAAAAAGCAGGTATCGCAATCATAATTGTAGGATTATTGTTTACAATTATAACCGGATTCAAGTATTTCACAAGAGAGAAAGTCCTGGATATTGGTTCACTTAAAATCACTGCCTCCGAGCCTCACCGGGTGAATTGGTCCCCTGCTCTTGGAATAGGAATAATGGCTGTTGGGGGTGCAGTTCTTCTATTCGGCAAAAAATGAAAAAAATGGATAATATAGATATTGAAAAATCAAAAGCTTTTATTATAGTTGAAATAATCGAGTACGTTCCCAATTCCGTTGTAACTAAAACAATTATCAAAAAATCGACCGGAAATGTAAGTGCAGAAGCATTCGATACCGGAGAAGGATTAAGTGAAAAGATTTCACCTTTCGATACCTTTGCACAGATAATTGACGGGAAAGCTGAAATTGTAATTGACGGCTTATCTCATTTCCTTAATACTGGTCAGTCAATCATAATTCCGGCTCATACATCTAATATTATTAAAGCTAATGAGCGGTTTAAAATGATATCAACAATAATCAAAAGCGGTTACGAGTAACAGATTATCAGTTTATTAAAAATTATTCTATTCTAATAATCAGGTCATGACACTATATGTCAAAAACATGGTTTGCATCAGGTGCAAAATGATTGTTAAGTCGGAGTTGGAAAAAATAGGTCTGCATAAGATATCTGTAGATATAGGTGAAGTAAAAATCAAAGAAAATATCTCTGAGATACAACGAGAAAAACTAAATATAGCTTTAAACAAATCGGGCTTCGAACTTGTGAATCAGCAGAATAGCAAAGAGATAGAAAATATTAAAAACTGTGTTATTGATCTAGTTCATTATTCGAATGAAAAACTGAAAAACTTTCAGGATTATATCAGTGAAAAGCTGAAGCATGATTATACATATATGAACACCCTGTTTTTTGAGGTACTAAATATAACAATAGAGAACTTTTTGTTAAAACACAGGATAGAAAGAGTAAAAGAATTGCTCGTCTATAATAAACTTAATCTTTCTGAAATTGCTGATCAGTTGGGTTTCGGCAGTGAATCTCAATTAACGTTCCAGTTTAAAGAGATCACAGGCTTTTCTCCATCTCATTTTCAGGAAATTCGGACTTTAAGGTCGGTAGTAAAAGAGGACCTGTGAATAATGCAACTTATAGCTAAAGTTATATAATATTCAGCAGAATTGGAATATTCACCTTTACAAAGTTTTGATACGGAACATCCGGAACTAAAAACTTAAACAATGCGTAACCTGTTTTTCTTAATTGCCTTTATCCTGATTATCCTATGGGTGGCGGGATTTTTCCTTTTCAAATCAGGGAATATGATCCATATACTTCCGGTGCTATCAGTTGCAGCAGTTTTTAAAGGATCTATTAAAGATAAGGAACTGCTGTATCTCAGAAAAAATCTTACCTGGAAAGTTAAGGAATAAATTTCATCCATATTAAAGATTTAACAATCCGTTTCACTGTTCCAACCGGAATGTGTGAATAATGCAACATATCAGTAAAGTTATGTAACAGGACCATCCTGAATTCTGATCAACTTTGTAATGGAAACATATCCACAATCTAAATAAATCAGCATGAAAACAAACATTGGAATATCAGAAAAGAACAGCCTGTCGGTTGTAAACGAGTTAGCAAAGATCCTGGCAGACGAGTATATACTTTATACCAAAACAAGAAATGCCCATTGGAATGTGGAAGGTCCGGATTTTATTGATAAACACAAATTTTTTGAGACTCAATTCGGGCAGCTGGATGAATTTATAGACAGTGTAGCCGAACGTATTCGAACCTTGGGGCATTATGCACCTGCTTCCCTGGGGTCATTTTTAAGCCTCACACAGCTCACCGAGATGAACCGTGAAAAAAATGACAGTCATGGTTTTATCACAGAGCTTCTTGAAGATCACGAAGTTATTATTTCAAAATTACGTGAAAACATTCATAGGTTTGGTGAAGAATTTCATGATGCCGGAAGTTGTGATTTTATAACAGGACTTATGGAAAGTCATGAGAAAATGGCATGGTTCTTAAGGTCTCATTT
>PMIL01000318.1:27043-28524 GCA_003157075.1 Bacteroidales bacterium
TTAAGTTTTCAATACCTTATACAGAAGAACCTCAGGAGATGGATTTTAGTGAGGAGCTGTCCGGCAGTGATCTTGATGTGCCCGGATCTGAATTAGATGATGAGCTGGAGGAAATTGGCAGTGAAGACGAAGAAAACAATTACTACAGCATAGGAAGCGATGATCATAATGATCTTGATGAAGATTAAGGATACTGATTAATGATCAAAAAGAAAGTGATCTGTTGAAATCCAGCATAAGTCTTAACCATTTCAAATAAATAACAAAGTGAACAGGACAAATAACAATTACAGGGAACCATCTGGCATCTCTGAAAGCTGGGACGTATGGGATATTCAGATTAAACAGCTTAAGAAAAGGAATGAACTTCTGGCTGATGCTGATGAAATGCCCGAACCCAGCAACAGCTCTGGTCAGACTATGTCTTCTTCCGGTAAAGAATCTCAGGAATCAGGTTGATAAGACGAATATGTGAATGATGTAACTTATATACAAAGTTATGTAATGTAAAAACGCCCTGATCAGACCACCTTTGTCTATGAGATTATTACAAATGTTTAGTCTCGCTTTAAAATGTTTTCAGATCGAATTTAAATTAATAATTAAAAACTTGAAATCATGGGAAATTTACTTTATGTAGTCGCAGTAATTTTAATTATTGCTTGGGCAATCGGTTTTATTGGCTATAGTATGGGAGGAGTAATTCATATCCTTCTTGTTATTGCAGTTATTGCTATAATTCTGAGAGTTATACAGGGAAGAAAAATTTTAGATTAATTGCTTACAGGCATTTCTTTTATTGTCATTATTAACCTTTTAATTTATTAAACTATGAGTTCCGGAAAAGTATTATTAGGCCTGTTGGCAGGCGTTGCAGCAGGAGCTTTATTGGGAGTTTTATTCGCACCCGACAAAGGTTCTTCTACCCGTAAAAAGATCACTAAGAAAGGTGAGGATTACGTTGAATCAATTACTGAAAAGTTTAATGATCTTCTAGAATCTCTGGGTGAGAAAGTTGAGGCTGTAAAAGAAGATGTTGAAAAAGTTAAATCAAAAGCAGAGTCAGTAAAAAAGGATTTGAAATCCGCAACTAACTGATTCTTTCAGAATTCGCATCATGGAAGAGAAAGAATATCGTCCGCTTGAGTCGCTGTTTGAAAAAGGAGAGGAATTTGGAAAGACCAGCTTTGAGTTAATAAAACTCCAGGCACTGGACAAATCAACCATCATAGCATCAGCTGTTGTTTTCAATATTGTTGTTATCCTCCTCTTTTCTCTCTTTTTTCTCATGGCAACCATAGGAGCTGCAATCTGGATTGGCGGAATTCTTGGCCAGGTATGGTATGGTTTTTTCGCCGTTGCAGGCTTTTATGCAATCATATGGATAGTTGTATATTTTTTTATGCATGATTGGATTAAAAAAATTGTCAGCAATTCGATCATAAAACATGTTCTAAAATAGAACTATATGCAAAGTATAA
>PMIL01000242.1 GCA_003157075.1 Bacteroidales bacterium
CAGGAGTTGACTTGCACAGTCTCAAACTCTACGAAACAGCAACCTCGTTTGCAGAATGGTTTGCAAGTGATAACGGATAGGATATATCTGTAGGGACGTTGCATACAACGTCCCTACAAATATACAACATCCATCTTCTGACAAAAAAAATAAAATCGAGATATGACTAACACAACAAAAAAACTATTCCTTCTTGACGCGTATGCTTTGATTTTCCGCGCCTATTATGCATTCATTAAGAATCCAAGGGTTACATCAAAAGGNNGATGAGACTCCGGAAGATATAAAAAAAGCAGTTCCATATATAAAAAGGCTTATTGAGGCATATAAAATACCCGTGATTGAATATCCGGGTTTTGAGGCAGATGACGTTATTGGCACACTGGCCAGGAAGGCTTCAGAGCAGGGATTTACGACATATATGATGACACCCGACAAAGATTATGCTCAACTTGTCTCTGAAAACGTGTTTATGTTAAAACCATCGAGAAGTGGTAATGAGTCGCTTTTGTGGGGAGTTGAAGACGTGCAAAAGGAATTCAGCGTAAAACGGCCCGAACAGGTAATCGATATTCTGGCACTTATGGGCGACACGGCGGATAATATTCCCGGAGCTCCCGGAGTAGGACCAAAAACAGCCATGAAACTTATTGCTGAATATGGCAGTGTAGAGGAACTTTTCAAACACACAGATAGTCTGAAGGGGAAACTTAAAGAAATCATAGAAAACAACAGGGAACAGATTGAAATGTCAAAAAAACTGGCGACAATTGAACAGTTTGTGCCCGTTGAACTTAACGAGACTGCATTAGAGCTGGAAATACCCGACCCGGCTAAACTTAAAGTACTTTTTGATGAACTTGAATTTAAAACCATTGCTGCAAAAATACTTTCGGAAATAGATAAGTCAGAGAAGCCAAGAGAACCTGAAAANNGAAAACAATTCTGATATAAAAGAATTTGTTAAAAAGGCTGGCGAGCTTGACGAATTTTGTTTTGATAGCGAGACTACGAGTATTGACCCTCTTGACGCAGAACTTGTTGCTTTGACATTCTCATGGGAAAAAGGAACAGGTTACCTGATCCATTTCCCTGAATCTCAAAAAGAAACAGAGACAATTCTGGAAATCGTAAGGCCTCTGTTTGAAAATCCGGCAATACGTAAGATTGGTCAAAATATGAAATATGATATCCAGGTTCTGGCCAATTACGGAATTGAGGTTAAAGGTCCTCTGTTCGATACAATGATTGCTCATTATCTTCTGGAGCCTGATATGCGGCATAATATGAACTTGCTGTCTGAATCATATCTGGGATATAGCCCTGTCCATATTGAATCTCTCATCGGGGAAAAAGGGAATAATCAGAAAAATATGCGGTCAGTGCCGGTCGACAAGCTGATGGAATATGCAGTAGAAGACGCTGATGTGACATATCAGCTGAAAATGATTTTTGAACCAAAAATCATATCCGGAGGATTAGCCGATCTTGCACGGGATATCGAGATGCCCCTCATTAGTGTACTTGCTGCAATGGAAAGAAATGGCGTGAAACTGGATCTTGAAGATCTTAAGTCCATTACTATAAATCTGCGGGAGGATATCATCTCTCTTGAGAAAGAAATATATACTCTGGCAGGAACTGAGTTCAATATTTCCTCTCCTAAACAACTCGGCGATATTCTGTTTATCAGACTTAAACTTGATGAAAAGGCAAGGGTTACCAAAACCAAACAGTTTATTACAAATGAAGAGATATTACAAAGACTGACAAATAAGCATCCGATTATTTCTAAAGTTTTGGAATACAGGGGACTGAAGAAGCTTCTTTCGACTTATGTTGAAGCACTTCCTCTTCTGGTGGATAAAAAAACAGGAAGAATACATACATCTTATAATCAGGCTGTTGCTGCGACAGGAAGATTAAGCTCAAATAATCCAAACCTCCAGAATATACCTGTAAGAGATGCAAGGGGAAGAGAAATAAGAAAAGCTTTTGTTCCTGAAAAAGGTCATGTTTTCTTATCTGCTGACTATTCACAGATTGAGCTGAGGCTTATGGCTCATCTCAGCAAGGATGAAAGTATGATTGCTGATTTTCTCTCCGGAAATGATATTCATGCAGCAACAGCATCCAAGATATTCGGGGTAGAGATTGATAAAGTTACGCGGGAAATGCGCAGCAGGGCAAAAACGGCAAATTTTGGCATTATCTATGGAATATCTTCCTTCGGACTTTCGGAACGGCTTACAATCGGGAGAAAAGAAGCGAAGGACCTGATTGACGGCTATTTCAATTCATACCCCGGTGTAAAAATCTATATGGATGAGAGCATCAGGAAAGCCCGGGATCTCGGATATGTGACAACAATGTTTGGACGCAAAAGATACCTGCCTGATATTCATTCCCGGAATCAGGTAGTAAGAGGAAATGCCGAGCGAAATGCAATTAATGCACCGATTCAGGGTAGTGCGGCTGATATTATTAAGATCGCCATGATCAGAATTTTTGACAGGATGAAATCAGAAGAGTATTTATCAAAAATGATTCTTCAGGTGCATGACGAACTTATTTTTGAGACGGCAACTTCGGAACTCGAAAAGCTGAAAGACCTGGTTATCTTTGAGATGTCAAATGCCGTAAAACTTGATATCCCTCTTAAAGTGGATTGGGGAACAGGAAATAACTGGTTTGAGGCACATTGACAAAACGGGAAGAGCAAGAA
Organism: Bacteroidales bacterium; assembly: GCA_003157075.1. Lineage (GTDB taxonomy): Bacteria > Bacteroidota > Bacteroidia > Bacteroidales > VadinHA17 > LD21. The sequence goes on from PMIL01000242.1 coordinate 2,726, forward strand.
TTTGGGGCAACTGATTAGATATTAAGGTAAAATCATGGAAGTAAAAGTACTATTCTTCGGTGTGCTCGCAGAGGTTTCAGGAACCTCAATTAAACATTATGAGAATGTCAGATCGTTGGCTGATCTGAAATTAAAGATTCAGGATGATTTCCCTGAAATGTTCCATTACAATTTCAGGTTCTCAGTAAATAATACGATAACTGATGATGAACATGTGCTGAAAGCAGGAGACGAAATAGCTTTATTACCTCCATTTGCAGGAGGTTGATCCGCAACTCAATAAGCAACAAATGGAAGATAACTATTTAATATCAGGCCCGATATCCCAAAAGATAATTTCAGAGATTATTTTAAGGATTGGGAGGCATAAAGATGCAGGAGGCAATATGCTGTTTCTCGGACAAGTCAGGGCGGACGAAAACGAAGGTAAAAGAGTAAAAGCTATTGAATACTCAGCATATACGGAAATGGTTAATGCTGAGGCAGAGAAGATTAAAAGGACAATTTTTTCAGAGTTTGACGATGTTAAATCAGTAGAGATTATTCATTCAACCGGCGTTGTAAGTACAGGTGAGATATCTCTTTTAGTTCTTGTTTGTTCAGGTCACCGCCAGCAGGCAATGCAGGCGTGCAGCAAAACAGTTGAACTGATCAAAGCGACTCTGCCGGTCTGGAAAAAAGAGATCTATGAAGATGATTCTCACACCTGGAGCTAAAACTAATATCTATCTTAGGTTATACCCCTGGTATTAGATGGAGATTCCTGAAGCTAATCTCCAGCAAACTATCACTGCAATTTCGAGGAATTCTGATGATCCTAAAGTGGTTCCATGTCTTTTCTTACAAGGGATGTTTCGGGCTTTGAGTTATTCGTATCAGTTTTTCGAGTTACCAGAATAGACCCGGCATTACCTTTAAG
>PMIL01000013.1 GCA_003157075.1 Bacteroidales bacterium
TGTGGACAGTTATTTCAAAAGAAGAAAACAAAATGATTGGTGACTTATGTTTTGTTGGAGAACCAAATACTGAAGGTGAAGTTGAAATCGGCTATGGGACTTACGAAGAATTCAGAAAAAGAGGTTTTATGACAGAAGCTGTTTCAGGGATAATTAAATGGGCTGAAAAACAACCAAATATCAAATCAATTATTGCCTCGACCGCGAAATCCAATATTGATTCTTACTCAATTCTTGAAAGAAATGATTTTATAAAATTTGGAGAAACGGAGACACTTTATAATTGGAGACTCAGAATAGATAAATGATTAAAAAAACGAAATGCTAACACGGACGATTTAATTTATCGCCTTCCCGCTTCGCCTATCCTAACTATAAAAATACTTTATAGCATGACAAAGGCTTCGCGGGACACGGTCAACAGATCTATCGTGAAGCGGATGGCAACTAACGAAACCACCAGGCTGTTGTGGAAAATTAAAAACATCATTATTGCAAGATTATAATTTGAAAGAATATGAAAAAAGTACTATTGTTATTAGCGGATGGATTTGAAACATTTGAAGCCAGCGTATTTATTGATGTAATTGGCTGGAACCTTGTTGAAGGCGATTGTTCTACTGAATTGTTTACATGTGGATTAAAAAAAGAAATTAAAAGTTCTTTTAATCAACGGTTTATTGTCGACTATTTAATTAATGAAATTGATGTTAATTCATTTGACGCATTAGCTATTCCTGGCGGATTTGAGGTGTATGGTTTTTATCAAGATGCCTATGATGAAAAATTTCTTGATCTAATTAGAGGCTTTAATGCTAATAATAAAATTATTGCATCAATTTGTGTTGGAGCTTTGCCGTTGGCAAAGAGTGGTGTTTTAAAAGATAAAAAAGGTACAACATACAATAGTGCCATTCGACGAGAGGCATTGAAGGGATTTGGAGTTAAAGTGATAAATCAACCTATTGTATTGGATAATAATATGATTACATCTTGGAATCCATCAACAGCAGTAGATGTAGCTTTATTACTATTGGAACATCTAACTTCAAAAAATAATGCTGATAAGGTTCGCCAATTAATGGGATTTGATTATAAATCTTAATAACTGGCCCTATCAAATGAGGGACTTGGTATCATTCAGACGGCTTTATCGTGAACGTAACTTTCATCCATCTGCGGGGACAAGTTCTTTTACGAAAAATCACTAACAAATTAGGGATATATAATCATTTACTTTACATTTCTACAGCCAACGCTAAATCCAAAATTTACCATAGTATTTAAAATAATCGTGGAAAAAATCATCTAGACATATTCTAAACGTATATTAAATACTCAATCTTATGAAACTGAAATTTTTCTTTGGTCTTATTTTAATAGCAATATTAAGTAGTTTTCATTCGGAAAGACAAGCTATTGACTATTTTGGGCAAATACCACCGGATAAATCCCCTAAAATATTTGCTCCACAAATTATTTGCCTTGATAACAGATTTGAATCAAGAGGCGCATTCTCTCCAGATGGAAAATCATTTTATTTTACAATTGTTAATAGCAATTTCACATCTCAAAAGATATTCTTCACTGAATATAAAAGTGGAAAGTGGACAACGCCAGATACGGCTTCATTTTCTAAAAAGTTTAATAACCACGAACCATTTTTTTCATATGATGGTAAAAAGCTTTACTTTTCATCAGATAGGGAAAAAGATACATTGCAAAACCGAAGAGATTTGTTTGTAACTGAGAGGCACCATGGCACCTGGTCTAAACCAATTAAATTGATGAGCCCCATTAATTCCGATCACAATGAATTATATTTTAATCAATCGAAAAATGGGACTATCTATTTTACATCCAATAGGCCTGGAGGAATCGGTGAGTGGGATATATATTTTGCAAAGGCCAACGGTGGAAACTATGACAAACTAGAAAACATAGGTAGCCCTATAAATAAAGTATATGCTTGGGATCCATGCATTGCACCGGACGAAAGTTACTTAATCTTTGGAGCAGGGAGAGTTGATGGATATGGAGAAAGTGATTTATACATCAGTTTTAATAAAAATGGTGTATGGAAAGAGCCTAAGAACCTGGGGAATACAATAAATACAAACGCTAATGAATTTGGTCCATTTTTATCTCTGGACAATAAGTATTTGTTCTTCTGCAGACATGATGGTAAAAAAGGAGATATATATTGGGTGGATATAAAAATAATAAACGACTATAGAGACAGTTTGTAAAAAACCACAACCAACTCGGGCTGTTTAATTAATTAGCTGCGCTGAGCTTGGATCGGATTAGAATACGCCGAAGCGTGGCAGGCTCCAGTCACCTAATTAAACAGCCGGGCCATTAGCTCAAATAGCTCTCAGGATCAATGAATTGTCCCCCGCTCCTAACTGCATCAATTTATACTCATATTGAGGTATTATATCAAAGACGTGTCTTAATAAAAACACACAAAATGAAAAAAATTGCATTATTGTTGATTGTGGGCTTAGTACAAATTAGTTTAAGCGCTCAAAACGATGTAACAATCGGAAAGAATAAGAAATTTGTTTCCAAACTACTGGGAGGCGAAGTAACCTATTCAGAACATTTACCCGATGGTTATGATAATTCAAAGATCGATTATCCTGTTATCTACATGATGAATGGACAGATAATTTCATCATTTGCAAGCGCAGCAGCGACACTCGACAATTTGTCAAATGAGAGAATTCCAGACATGATACTAATTGGAATATCAAATACAGATAAAGCCGGTTTATATTGGTCTTGTCCCAATGACACTGGATATGTAAAAGGAGGAGAAATGTTTTATAAATTCCTAAAAGAGGAATTTATACCAGAGATTAAAAAAAACTATAGAACAAATGACTATAAGATCTTAGCCGGGCAATCAAATACAGGTCTCTTTGTTCTGTACAACTTTCTGTTTCACCCTGAATTGTTTGATGCTTATATCGTTGCGAGTCCAATGTTCAATTGGTGCCCCGATTTTTATCTAAATAAAACGAAATCATTAGTGGATAATGCTCAAATAAACAAAAAACTATATGTCTCATATGGAGAACTGGATTATATTGAAGTTTTAAGTCATATCAATGATTTTAAAGAGTTACTTAAACAGGCACCAGAAAGCTTAAAATGGCAGGTAGAGTTAATTCAAAACTCAGGACATGTTCCTTTCGTAACTTTGAATAACGCTCTATTATATTTCTTTTCAGAATGCACAATGAACGCTGAACGGAAAAAGTTAAAGATCTCTGAAATAAAATCTCATTTCAACGCCCTTTCCAGGGAATATGGTTTTAATGTAAATCCTAAGGGCGGAGTACTATTTGATATGGCCATGGATTTAAAAAATCAAAAGAAATTNNTTATAGACAATCACTTAAAATTGATTCAACATATACAAGAGCGAGGATTGCATTAGGGAAACTTAATTGAAAGTAATATACTTTTATTGATACGAAGTTTAAAACTCAATTAGTAATTGTACAAAACTCTGGTTGGGGTACACTTAAAAATGCATGATATCAAGGGCTTGACTTTAAAGAAAAAGACAGAGGCAATCTTGAATCGGGCTTAATAACAGATAACATACTTAAGTTTAAATATATAAATGCTTTTTACATAGGGTTTGGTATTGGGACTTTTTATCGGTATGGTTATTATAGCTTAAGTAAGACAAGAGACAACTTTGCATTTAAACTTTCGGCTTCAATTTCATTAAAGTAAAAGTGACTCATAAGCTCGCACAATCCACCATGCAAAAAACTGCCAAAGAGCCTTTCAGAATCGCCGGGTCGTTAGTGGTCAACTTCTATCGCCACTAATTCATTGATAAATTTGATCGACTCGGTACAATATTTGATAATATCTTAAATAACCTTTCACTCATGAAACAGATTAGGTTAATTAGTCTGATTATATGTCTCTTGCTCTCTTGCTCCAAGACCAATGTTATATTGAATGTAGATTGTCCCTCTGGTCCACCATCTCTACAACAAGTAGTTTGTAACTCGACTCTTTGCCAGAGTGATACTTGCCAAACCTATTTGGGGATATGGAAAGAATTATTCCTCTCAAGAAATCACATGACTCAAGATTATTTCAATAATCATATAACACTCTGTTATTCCCATGTTGACAAATGGAATGATGGATTCTCATTCAGAATAACATATAAGATTAAGATTGATTGGGCTGAAACTTTAATAGGTGATCAATTTATTATTTGGCTCGCTCAGTCTACTTCAGGTTTATATCCATCAATTACCCTTCCAAGAACTACTCTCTTAACTAAGGATCAGATCAATTCTGCTGTGAATATAAATGCTTTTAGTTCAAGCCTTAATTCTGTTTATCCGATAAATCAATTAAAATATCATTCTCTTGATGATGCAATTAGCGAATTAATCAGAGCTTCAGGAGTAGCTAATTTATGCACTAGTGAAATCTATTATGAGCAACCTAATATGGTTGAAGCTCCTAGTGGACATCCATTTCTCAGATCAACTGGCACAATTTCTGAGCAGGATAATAAATGTATTACAAGTGAAATTGACCTTGTAACAGGACAATCTAATATAATTTTTAATCAATGTATCATATGGTTTTGTTTTACGGAAGGAACTCAGATTCTGCTTAACAATGGCAAGTCAAAATTTATTGAAAAAATTAAAATTAACGATACGATACTTTCAGTCGACATGAAAACCATGAAGCTTGAAAATGACATCGTTAAAAAAATTGATGCTGTTACCCATAACAATATCGCTCAGATTAGCTTCAGTGATGGAACTTTAAATAATAACACTTTTGACCATCCCTATTTAGTCGACGGTAAAGGTTGGTGTTCCTATAAACCTTCAGAGACTCTTAAGAAATTCAAAATTGAGACAAAACAACTTCAAATTGGCGATAGGTGCTTTAAATGCCTGGATAATAAATTAATACAAGTTCAAGTAAAATCGATTACTGAAAAAAATGGAAAAATAAAAACCTATAATATTAGTCGGTTGCAAAAGAATAAAAACTATTTCGCTAATAAAATTTTAGTATCAAATGAGGACAAGTAAAGAGATCTATCAGCCAAACCTTTAATCAATTCAAAATTCGTGTAATGACAAAAGAGGAAACAGAAATCAGCGAAATAGTAAACCGAGAAACAAGAGCCTGGGATACACAAGATGTAAATCTGTTAATCTCAATTTTTCATCCAGATATGGTATGGCCATGGCCAAGAACATTCAAATCCCATGATCCGATAGACTGGGTTTTGGAATTAGGAAGATTTAATAAAGAAAGATGGAGCAAGGGTTGGCAGGATCTTTTTAATACCCACAGATTGGCACATAATAACCGGGAAATCAAGAAAATAGTTATTTCTAAAGAAAAAGATGGTGCTTTTGCTGTAGTAGACATAGATACTCTCTGGATTGATAAAGGAAATAATAAAAATCATTGGAAAGGCCGGGTATGTAAAGTCTATTCCAAGATTGGGGACGAATGGAAAATGACGATGCATACTGGTGTGCTAACATACTAAGATACTAATAACATGACAATTAACAAGAGCGAGCCCGTAACTCGGACGGTTTAATTAATTAGATTCGTCGAGCTCGGACCAGATAAAATTTCTGGTTGCTACTCAATGCTAATTGTGGCCGGTCCCCTGCTGCCTTTTTAGGATATTATTGACTTTGACTCCCTATTAGAGTAACTTTGACTAAAGGCATAAAATATATCATGAAACAAATTTTCATATTATTAGCAGGATTATCAATAATTACAATGGCCTGCCCCGCCCAAAACAGACCGGACACAAATAAATATGATCTTAAATCTTATAGATATATGCCTGATGATCGTTACGATCCGACAAGTGTAAGTGTAGCCTCGGCCATTTTACCTGGACTGGGACAAATGATATGCAACGAATGTGTAAAGGGAATATGTTTTTTGGCGGGTTATGTCGGAGGATGGGCTTTAACAATCTCAGGAATTAAAATGTCATTACAGACTACCTACCCCGAACCGGACTGGAATAAGATTGGTCCCATAGCGCGGACCAGAACCAGGGTCGGACTGGCCTTAGCGGCAACCTCGTGGTTATGGTCCGTGATTGATGCACCCAGGACTGCCAAAATCCAGAACATGAAATTCAGAGAAAAGAACAAGATGTACGGAGTCATAACTTTTCAGCCTTATGTAGGTGATCCTGCTCTTTTCACATACGACAATATGCCGGTCGGGATCTCGATTAAAATCAGATTCTAATATATTTATAATAGTAGAATTATATAATCAATTGGATAAATTATTCAAATTCTTACTCAACAAAAACATTCTATTATTGTTGCTTTCTAGTTGACCACAGTGGAATTAGCGCTGAGGATTATTTAAATATAATCACTACTGAATCAATTTTAGATTAAGGCATTATGAAAAAGAATATACTAATTGCAATTGCGGTATTTGTAATTGTTCCAGGATTAGCTGCTCAAAACGATACCACCGTACTTAAGGTGGAGATCAGAAGACTTGAATTGGCTCATGCTGATGCAATTTTAAATGGAAATGCAGCAGCACTAGATAGCCTGATGGATGACGACATTATCGTTAACCATCCGACAAACCGGATTGTTAAGGAAAAGAAAGAATTACTTGTTCTTATCCAACAAGGTATCATTCGCTACACCTCCTTTAAACGTTACCCAGAACTATTCTTATTCTTTAAGGACATGGTTGTTGTCATGGGTAATGAGATTGTTGTACCTGCGAAGGGAGCGCCGAATGCAGGGAAAACTCTACAACGCCGTTATACAAATATCTGGATGAAGGGAAAGGGAAATGGCAATTGGCGATTAACAGTGCGCCATGCAAATAATGTCTGTTCAAATATGCCCGAAAAGCCATGAGCCTATTGAATGGACAACAAAAACTAAAAAACTAACCATAACTCTGCCATCTATTCCTCAGGAGGTAAAAACCGCGGCACTGCGACGCTGCGCTGAACCGTGGCAAGATCCCCACCTAATTAAACCGCCTGGCCGTTAGAGCGCATTATCATTTCCTACAACTAATACAGCAAACTTTACAATTGAGAATGTCTGACATTCAGGTTCACGGCAGTGGTGAGCTTATTAAGTTACTACTTAAAAGTGATCTAGTAGACGAACTCTGGCTCAAAATTTACCCATTGACTCTTGGTAAAGGGAAAAATTTGTTTAACAATGGCGCAATTCCGGCAGCATTTACATTAATAGAGAGTTTGTCTACACCAACCGGAGTGATTATTGCCAATTATAAGCGAGCTGGAAAAGTCAAGACAGGTACTATTGGATCTTAAGGAGAAATAAAATGAGAAAACATTTTTCAAAACTCTGCTAATAGTGATTGTTAGTTGCGAATTTCTTTATTGCATGTCAGTGAAGGTTCAAAAAACGCGGGCACCAGGACACAGAAAGAAACTCATTAAAAAACCGGGTAGTTGATGGCAACCTATGTTACTGCTTCAGAATTTGAATTCACAATAATTAACTTTTTCAACTTGCTATTTGTTACTATGAGAAAATATTAATTTCTAAAAAGTAATGGAGCATGACAACAAAAGAACTTCTGGAATCTTATTATAAAGGTTTCGCACAAAAGAGTAATTGGGAATCTGGACTATCGGATGATTTTAAATTTACTGGCGGCGATATGACGAAAACAACTCCTTTGATTGGCAAAGCCGCATATATTGAAGTTATTAAGAGATTCTCCCAACTATTTACTAATATGCGGGTAAAACAGATGATTGTAGATAATGATAATGCTTGTGTGATAGGAAATTATGACTATGTTTTTCCAAATGGTAAAAGTATCAATGGTGATGTCGCTGAAATATGGAAAATAAAGAATGGTAAACTCGATTCGCTTACCATATTCTTTGACACCTCGACCTTTAATTTGGAACTAAACACATAAAAAAACTTGAAAAAAATATAGCATCGGAAAGAGTACAACTTACAAGTGAAGATTTAAAAAGCATTGAAGCTTTCATCCCGGCTGGAATTGTATCTGGCACTCGTTATCCTGAGCAGTTAAGAATGTCTTAAACCGATAGTCGTTTGCTTCTTGGTGCTGGGCATGATCTGGGTTATATTATTTTAAGCTTATGCATTACCCAATACCTTGGTAGAATAGCAGTTGCCGGCCACAGTGCTTGGGCCTTACCTCGCCTGTACGAGACGAATTGTCTTGTAAGAATAATTTCTGACCAGATAACCAACAAACCTTAATCGAAAATTGTTATATTCCAGATAATAAACAAATAGAAGGAGTTACAATGAGCGAAATTAAAACAAAACCAAGTGATTTTGATATTGATAAATTTCTGATGAGTGTTGAGCCCGAAAAAAAACGGGCAGATAGTTTTGAATTGAAAAAACTCTTCGATAGTGTAGTAAAGGAAAAACCTTCCTTATGGAACAACAATATGATTGGATATGGCTCTTATCATTACAAATCTGATCGTAGTAAACAAGAAGGGGAATGGCCGTTAACGGGATTTTCACCACGAAAACAGTACATCGCTATATACATCATGTCACATGTCAACAATTATAAAGACCTATTGAGTAAACTCGGTAAATATAAACTCAGCACTGGTTCCTGTATTTATGTCAATAAAATTGAGGACATAAACCTTGATGTACTAAAAGAAATAATTTCAACTTCAGTTTCTGATATGAAAAAAACATACAAGGTTAANNACTCGATTTCTACAAATGTCTAAAACAGATAAGACAGATAGTTAAGAGCGCAGAACCCAGATGAGATGTCTGGAAATCACTCTGAAAAGAAATGGATGATGATGCTTCAGAATCTAAAAAATACTATTGAAAAAAATAAACACTCCGCTAAGAAATAGGGTTTAGTTGAATAATCCGGACTATACTGAGCCACCCATTCCGGAGTAAACTGAGCCACTTATTCCGGAGCAATGTGAGCCACCTGTTCCGGACGAAAGTGAGCCACTTTATAAAGGAATACCACAACTGACATTCCGACATAAACTGAGCCACCCTCCGACGACGGATTTGTAACGAGAAGCTGTGTTACTTTGGTTGCAAAATCAAATAACATGGCGAATAAACCAAAGAGTATGTTACAAGTACGTCGGATATTACAGTTATTATCAGATGGTCACAGCAAGCGAGAGGCCAGTCGTCAGACGGGTACAAGCCGCAATACCATCGATTCTTATGAGTTGCGTTTTCAAGGGTCAGGCAAAAATTATGCTGAGTTGCTGCTGCTTCCGGACACTGACCTGGCTGCGCTTGTTTACACAAAAGAGATCATTAAAGAGTCGGATCCAAGGCGAAAATACCTTAATGAACATCTTGACTATTTTTTAAATGAGTTAAGCAGAACCGGTGTAACCAGGGAGTTGTTGTGGAATGAATATCGTCAATCGGCACGGGAGAGCTATAGCTACTCCCAATTTTGCGATCTTCTTTCAAGGCATAGCTATAAAAAGAGTCCTGTATATCATAATACATATATTCCGGGAGAGCTGGTTGAGATCGATTTTGCAGGCAAAAAGATGAGCTACGTTGACCGTTCAACCGGCGAGGTTGTTGAATGTCCGGTACTGGTGTGTACTTTACCATATAGTTCCTTTAGTTATATAGAGCCGCTTGCTTCAGGAAAACTGGATCACCTGGTACCCGCCATGAACCGTTCAGTGGAATACTTTGGAGGCGTTCCTAAGGTGACCCTTACAGATAACATGAGACAAATAGTGACGCAATCGAACCGTTATGAACCGTCATTTACACTACTGGCTGAGCAATGGTCCGTTCACTATAACACTTCTCTGAAAGCCGCCAGACCTGCAAAACCAAAAGATAAACCATCTGTTGAAAAAAGCGTTCACCTGTCATATCAGCGTATAAATGCACGAATGCGCAATGAGACGTTTTACAGTCTTGATGAGCTCAGACAAAGAGTCTGGGATCTTCTTGAAGAGTTTAATAGTCGTTTAATGTTTAAGCAGTCAATCAGTCGCAGAGACAAGTTTACGAGTGAAGAAAAGCATTTGCTCAGAGAGTTGCCAGCTGAGCCCTTTATACTTAAGTCCCGTACCAAAGCAAAGGTCAAACCAAATTACCATGTTATCCTTGGAGAGGACTGGCATCAGTACAGCGTACCGCATCAATACATAGGTCAGGAAGTTATTATTGTTTACGATGAACAGGTTGTAGAGGTGTTTATCGATAATATGAAGCGTATAGCAGTACATAAAAGAGACTGCCGGCGCAATGGATACACAACTCTGCCAGAACATATGCCAGAATCGCACCTTAAATACAAACAACAGAAAGGCTGGACAGAAGATGACTTCATTTACAAAGCTGGACGAATCGGGGAACAAACCAGAATCGCAATTAATAAGCTACTTGGGGCAAAAGCATTTATCGAACAGACTTATGATGGCTGCCTCGGAGTTCTCAGGCTTGCCGATAAATATGGTAATGACAGGCTTGAAGCTGCCTGCAGGCGTGCAAATACAGGAAGTAGGATCAATTATAAAATGCTTCATAACATACTTAAAAATAATCTTGATAAAATACCTGAATGTGAAAATGAATTAACCCTTTTTATCCCTGAGCATGAAAATATCAGGGGAGCAGAAGCATACAATTAAAACAATAAAACCATAATAATTATGAATGTTCAGACAACAGTCGACCAATTACGAAAATTAAAGTTGCATGGTATGGTCAGAGCCTACGAGGCGGCACTCACGGTTCCGGTGCATGAGCAGATCTCTGCTGACCTTCTTGTTGCCCGATTGGCAGAATCGGAGCTGCAACACAGGGTTAATCAAAAGACTCAGCTTTATCTTAAACAAAGTAAGCTTCGGTACAATGCTATCCTTGAACAGGTTTATTGCAATCCGGCACGTAATATAACATCGGATCAACTCATGAAGCTTGCTGATGGACTGTTTATCGACCGAGCCGAAAACATACTTATAACCGGAGCCACAGGGTGCGGCAAAAGTTACCTGGCTTGTGCTCTGGGAAGACAGGTCTGTTCGCTGGGCTACCGCGTCATTTACTTCGGCATGAACCGCTTTTTGGAGAAAGTAACGCAGTCCAAGCTTGATGGAACCTTTATTAAATTGCTTAATCAAATAGAAAAAACACATTTACTGATATTTGATGACTTCGGGTTAATGCCTCTTGACAATATATCAAGGCTGGCTCTATTACAAATACTCGAAGACAGGTATGGTAAAAAGTCAATCATTATAACCTCTCAGCTTCCTGTGGTTAAATGGTATGACTATATCGCAGAACCTACGCTGGCCGATGCAATAATGGACAGATTGGCAGTGAATGCGCACAGAATAGAGTTAAAAGGAGAATCACTAAGAAAGAAGAAATTAGAAAAAAAAGAGTAATTTTATTGATCAAGTCCACCGTCAAAATGGGTGGCTCAATTTGAGCCGGAACGGTGGCTCAGTTTGTCCGGAATAATCAGTTTAGTTAATTATTGAACAATTGTCCGTCCAAATAACCGAAGTGTAAAACATAGTTTATTGACAAGATTCCTGATCGTTCTTAAAAGAAGCAAAAATGAAACCACTGTTAGTAAGTTGCAAATATCCTGTCTTTGTC
>PMIL01000014.1 GCA_003157075.1 Bacteroidales bacterium
TGTTGAGGCGCTGAGATATGAGTATTAAGTAGTGAGGGATGTGGGGTGATCAGGAAAACTCGAAACACGGAATACGAAACATAATAAGTATAGTTAAATTCGCACTCAATATGAATTTAAATCTAAAACTCGCAGTCAGAAACCTTTTCAACGGGAGAGTACAAACATTTCTCAATATTGCTGGTCTCGCTCTTGGGTTCGCCTGCACTCTGGCAATTATTGTCTGGGTAAGAAATGAATTAAGCTTTGACCGGCAACTCCCGGATGCTGACCGTATTTACAGGCTGACATTTGAAACAAATACTTCCGGTATGAGGATGCATTTTGCCCGGTGCTGGGAACCCTGGGTATCACAAATGCCAGCTGCATTTCCGCAGATTGAACAACTGGTAAGACTCGACCCTTACAGGCACACAGCTTTAAAATTCGGTGACAGCAAATTCTATTCAGACATGGTTTTTGCAACCGATACAAATTTTTTTAAGGTCTTTAATATCCAGTTGATCTCCGGCAACGAAGAAAGTGTCCTGAAACAACCATATTCTGCGGTAATATCACAATCAATTGCGAGTAAATGTTTTGGAAATGCAGATCCGGTTGGCAAAACATTTCTGCTTTCAGGAGAATACTCTGATAAGATGGTTTTGTTTACAATTACCGGAGTGATGAAAGATACTCCTGTAAATTCACATATTCACTTTGAGGTTCTCACTTCGTTTGTCAAACCGCAGGATCCACCTGAATGGGCTTATATATATCTTCTTTTAAAAAAACAGACAAAACCCGGTCAAATACTAACAGCTTTGCCTACCTTCATAAAAACTGTTGAGAAGACCTCTGACAAAAGAGATTTCACTCCATATCTCCAAAAAATCACTGACATTCATCTTTATTCGAATAAAGACAGGGAGGTGGAACAAAACGGAAATGTCAGCATAATATATCTTTTCATTGTAATTGCTGCAGTTCTGCTTGTTGTGTCGCTGGCTAATTTTTACAATCTTAACAAAGCCAGGCTCCTGACACTCCATAAATCGATTGATATTCAGAGAGCTATGGGATCAGACAATAGGCATATCATATTTCAAACCATTATAGAATCGGCTATCTGTTGTCTTTCATCGTTAATACTTGCTCTGATAATTCTGGATCTTTCTCAACAATTCGCGGTCAAATTTCTGGGATTTAATCTCTTCCCTGATGGTATTGGGGATCTTGCCAAAATCTGGCCGTATGTAATTCTCATTTTCAGCTTATCATCACTTACCGGAAGCCTTCCTGCAGTATTGAGTACACTGAATACAAATATCAATATTCAGAGCCTTGGGGCAGAAAGAATTACCAAAAGACCTTCGTCGTATGGAACACTTATGACTATACAATTCAGCCTTGCAATAATCATGATGGTATCGGCCATAGTCATTTTCCAGCAAAAGAGGTTCATCTTTTCCCAGAGTTTAGGAAAGATGAGTTCAGATATTCTGGTATTTAAAAGACAGGCGTGGGAAATTCGCTCGAAATACACTACACTCCGCGATCAGGCATTGCAAGACCCGCTGATAAAAAATTTCACTGCCTCTATGGAGGAACCAGGTGGAGAAACAATGGACGCTATGTTAGTAGAATCCTCTGGTCTGGATGAGAATCATAAAGATAAACCGCTCTATGTCTTATCCGTCGAAGATAATTTCCTGAACTTTTTTGATCTTCCTTAGGTCACAGGTCGTAACTTCTCAAAATTTAACCCTGATCGAAAGGGTGAGGATTATATCCTTAATGAAAAGGCATTAATAGAATTAGGATGGACACCTCAGGAAGCAATAGGCAAACCGCTTAAAATCAAGTTTGACACGCCTGACATTTTTTACGGGGGGACAGTTGTAGGAGTAGCCAAGGATTTTAACATGACTACAGTAAAACAACAGATAAAACCCTATGTGTTTTTCCAGAAACCAATATTTTATCTCTGCTTTCTTGTACAGACAGATTCAGTAAACAGGCAACAGGCAATAGTTAATTTTAAAAAAATCTGGGAAAAAGAACTACCAGATTACCCGTTTCAGTATGAGCTTCTGGGTGACTCTTATAAAACGACATATAAAAAAGAAGTTACTCAGGCAAATCTTACCCTCATTTTCTCATTCCTTTCAATTGTCATTATCTGTTTGGGCTTATTCGCTGTCACTTCTCTTCTGATTACAAAAAGAACAAGAGAGATAGGTATCCGAAAGGTAAACGGGGCAAAAGTTATCGAGTTACTGATTATGCTTGACTCGGATTTTGTTAAATGGTTTGGATTTGCATTTATAATTGCCAGTCCTGTGGCATGGTATGCAATGAATAAATGGCTTCAAAACTTTACATATAAAACAGATCTAAGCTGGTGGGTATTTGCTGTCTCCGGGGCAATAGTGCTCGCTGTTGCTGTATTAACTGTTACGCCGCAAAGCTGGAGGGCTGCAACGAGAAATCCAGTAGAGGCGCTGAGGTATGAATAAGCCACCTTTTAGATGTGTTTGTTTCTGTAGGAATACCCCATAGACGTCAACATAGGCTTTTGGGGATGAATGAGATGCTGTATAATAATGTTTTCCACCGCCTTTAGGGAGACCTAATCTTACATCACATTTTTTTCAATCACTAATTGGTAGTAAACGGCAGTGCCTCAAAATATTATTAGAAATAGAGACCCTCGCACTATTTGATTAGGTATCAGAGACAATGTGTTAATTAAATTCTGGTATAATGATTGGGAGATCCCTC
>PMIL01000066.1:0-13139 GCA_003157075.1 Bacteroidales bacterium
CTCCCTGACAAGATGAGGAGCGATATGGGTGAGTGCCATAGCGTCCTGCAGCTGATCCCTGAAGCCGAACGCACCTCCCGATTGATAAAAACCGCTTCGTGCCCACATCCGGCATGCCAATGTTTGATACATAAGCCAACCATTTGTCAGGACATTTACCGAAGGGTCTGGGGTTTCCACCTGTACCGTTCCAAGAGTGTGCACCCAGAACTTATTCACAGCATCAAGTGTAAGATGAGCTGTTACCGAACCCCAGAAACGACGAACAAGCCGGCCTGCATCTTCTGAGTTTCGGCCTACACCGAGTCTGAATATGAATTCGCGTTCCTGACCATCGGCAAGTGCGAAAGGGATCTGGATTGCCGCACAGGGATCAAGTGCGGACCCGATCTTGCCGGAAAGTTTTGTATGTGACATAGCTGCAGGCTTTCTGAGTGTACCGTTACGTCCGATAAACTCGGTCCTGTCGCAGGTTAATGAATGATATTCATCGTCCGTCTGAAAAAAGGCAGTTCTTTCAGCGAATTCAGTATTGTATGGATTTCGGGCATATATTGCTCCGCTATCAGGATCAATTGCTGTGGTTATGTGCATAGCCGATTTTGGACGAAGATCTCCCAAAACCCACTCCACATAACCTGTTGCAGAAAGCTTACGCGGACGTCCGGAATTATTGATTATTTTCAAAACAGAAAATTTTACAGCAGCGTCCATTGCAACGTAAACACATAATTCAGAATAGATTCCGCTCTCAATATGTTCGAAGATGCTGTATCCGAATCCATGACGGGTTATATAAGTATTTGTTCCGCAAGCCGGAAGTCTGGCAGGCGACCAGAAATAGCCACTTTCTTCATCTCTGATATACATAGCTTCTCCGCTTGGATCACTTATAGGATCATTATTCCAGGGAGTAAGACGTATCTCATGGGCATTTTCACTCCAGGTATATGCAGCCCCGTTCTCTGAAATAACAGTTCCAAAACGTGGATTTGCAAGTACATTTACCCAGGGAGCCGGTGTAGGCTTTTTGTCCGATGTTGTGATAATATATTCCCTGCCATCCTGGGTGAAGCCGCCTAATCCATTAAAGAAACTCAGTCCGGATGGTGATTGTAGCATTGATCCGGCAGATATCTGTGTTCGCGGACTATGAACTGGTTTTAACAGTGGTACTGGTGAATCAATAAAAGGACGCCGGTTGATCTGTTCATTGAGTGTTCCACGTTTATCGCTGAGAATAGCACGGGCAACTGTCTGAATCAAAATGCGGTCTTCAACCGATATCTGATCTGCCAGTCTTACGAAAATTCCACCTGGGCGATCGATAACATTTGCTTCCATTCCGGCAGCGATTAATCCCATTATCTGATCATTCAGTAATTGACGATAACCTGCATGATCTTCATTCCATATTACAAGATCTACAGCAAGTCCTTTTAACCGCCAGTAGGCATGAGCCTGAACAAGTTGCCGTACAAGATTTATATTTGCAGGGTCTTCAATCTTAAGAAGCACGATTGGCAAATCGCCTGATATTGAGTAACCCCAGAGACCAGATTGTCCCCGCCGGTTTTTGATGAGAATATTTGTTTCCGCCCTCAGGGAGGCATTCGCATAGATAATAGAACTCGCAAGCCGGCCATAAAGCTGTGCATCAGCTTCAGAGGCATTGATCTGTCTCAAAACCACCTGGCTGTAAGTCCATGCCAGTTCGAAGACACGATTTGCAAGTCTTCTGTCCTGGTATTTATCTATAAGACTTAAAGCGGCATCACGGGTTTCACAAATACCTGTAACGATATCAATTATTGCTGAATCTTCCGGATCGAGGAAGATAGGAAACCTTATAGCTACGATTGGATCAAGTACAGAACCCTGGCTATCGGAAAGCAATCCTGCATTTGTCATCGCCTGTGGAGCAGCGATACTGTTTCCCCTGCCAATGAATTCCATCCGGTCAGTCTCAAATGAGACAGCACCTGTATCGGCGCCATGAACAGTCATTTGATGAAACATCCATGGTACACGTTCATCATGCGAGCGGGGTCGGCGTGTACACAATATTGCCTGCCGTGCGCTTATAATCTCCGTCTGAACAAAAAGATTACTGAATGCAGGATGAATAGTATCCGCCACGGCCGATGTAAGAACTACCTCTGCATAGCTGGTAATCTCTATGGTCCTGCGCAATCGGGATCGGTTGGTAATGCGTATCCTTCTCAGTTCGATATCATCCTCGGGGGATACAACAATTTCTGTATGAGTATCAAGATCATTGTCACGACGACGGAATTCAGCACGTCCTTTTGAGAAAATTGCTTCATAGTTCTCTGATTTCTTCAGCGTTGGTTGAAACGCTGTCGACCAGAACTCACCTGTCTTTAGATCACGGATATAAGAGAAAGAACCCCAGTTATCGCATGTACTGTCTTCACGCCATCGTGTTACCGCAATATCCTTCCAGCTGCTGTATCCTCCACCTGAATTCGTAACCATCACATTATATCTTCCGTTTGACAAAAAGTGCACCTCAGGAATTGGCGTATCAGGAGTATTAAGTACACGGACAGGCATTTCAGAAGTACCGGAAACAGGATGCAGGTCAGCTATACCGGAAGTGTACGAATAAAATGCTGTAGCTTTTGGGATCCGTTCCTGAAGAAGCAGCATAGTTGCCTGGAACATCTGATCCGACTCGAAACGTTTCTGCATCGGGCGGTCAAGGATCAGATATGCCATAGAAAGAAGACTCATTCCCTGGTGATGTGCCATAAATGATCTTATTATCATACTGGATTGGCCCCGCGGCAGACGAGACGGAGAATAGTCAATAGCTTCAAAAAAACCATATTCCCCAACCATATTGACTTTAGCCAGACGTTCAAGATTATCACAAGCCTCTTCAGGGTCAACCATGAGTGCGAGCATTGATGCATATGGTGTAATGACAAGATCCTCTGCCAGCCCGCGTTTCAGTCCCATCCCCGGCACCCCAAAAGCACGGTACTGGTAGTTCAGATGAACATCCACAGTGTTATACCCTGATTCAGATATACCCCATGGAGTGCCTCTCCGTTTCCCGTAATCGATTTGTCTTTTTACCACAGTATTATAAGTCTGGTCAAGAAGGGTGTTCTCATACGTCGGCATCACAAGGAGAGGCATAAGGTACTCGAACATTGAGCCACTCCATGAGAGCAAAACCGGATCACCGCCTGCAGAGGTCAGAAGCCTGCCCAAAGCAAACCAGCTGTCCTGAGGTATTTGTCCCTGTGCTATTCCGACAAAGCTGGAAAACCTTGCTTCTGAGGCCAGCAGATCATAATAACTAGAGTCTCTGCGGCGCTCGTCAACATTATAACCGACAGAAAGCAGATGTCGTCCTTTATCATAAAGGAAGTCATACTCTATGTGTGTAAACTCAAATGACTTCAGTGCAAGCTGTTCTATAATTTTTATCCGTTCTTTTGCCCTTCTCGTGGTTTCAGTAACAGCTTGTTCCAAATCATTGATCAGTTTTTTCAATTCGGGTCCTGAGTCAGATGCGAGCAGATTCCTGATTTCAGGTAAAAGGTTAATTTCAAAATCTGATAGTTCACGCAGGGTTGGTATTCCGTCGATTCCCGGTATCTTAATAAGATCGTCAGGGAGAGGTGGCAGCAATATCCATGGAACAAGAAATGTCAGCTCCTCAAGGAAGCTCATGCATTGATTATATAATGAATTTGCCCACCAGAAAGCCTGGGAATCAGACCCTGAATTAAAGCTTTCTTTTGCCTCCAGTGCCGAATCAGAGAGCTGTATCAGCCAGACCCTTAGAGCAATAAGTGAAGAAGGATGTGAGTCTATAATTATCTTTAATTCCTTCCGGAACTTTATCATTCTCGCGATGGAATTTTTTCCAGTAAGCCCCAGAATAATCCTGAGAGTATCATCAATTGATTCAAACAGTCTGGTATCCAGTATCTTCTGATCGGGAAGGGTAAGCAGTCCCGGATGTAAAATCATAAGATAACCTGCAAGGTTTCCGCTATCTACCGAAGATATATAAGGTGGTTGCAGCGGAGTTAAGGATTTTGTGTCATACCAGTTAAAGAAATGACCTCTGTAACGTGGCATTTTTTCCATTGTCTGGAAGGCATTGGCAGTTCTTTCGATCAGATGGCCGGCCGGGATATATCCAAAATCGTATGCAGTCAGATTTGCCAGCAAGGCAAGCCCCATGTTGGTTGGTGAGGTGCGGTGAGCGATCACAGGAGCCGGGTTTTCCTGGTAATTGTCAGGAGGCAGCCAATTATCTTCAGGGCCTACAAAAGCTTCGAAGAATCCCCAGGTTTTTCTGGAAAGCTCACGCAGGAACATAGTCTGATATGCAGTTAACTTTGCCTTATGATGACTAAGTGTGAGGCTTATCCACCAAGCTATAAAAGGGGAAGCAGACCATAGCGCGGGTATTGGCCATACAAGTGCCAGCATAATAGGTTGTGAAAATGCCTGGGATACTATTGATATAAATGCTATTGCAGGGGCAATCCACATAGAGATGTATGTTCCGATAATTCCGGGGCGTTTGGTACGGTCGGGTTTGCCTGACAGATTCCATTCCAGAAGATGTTTGTGCGAAATGATTAATCTCCATAGAGTCCGAAGAATTGCATCAAGACTGTAATATGCTTCATAAGGCAGACAGGCAAACATAAACGCAGCCTGGGCGAAATGCCGTCCTGCCGAGAGTATTGAAGCATTAACATGTTGTCTGGGAAGTACATCGGTCTGTTTATTAATCAGATCAAGAATTGAAATGATCACAGAAGGAATAATTATGATACAAATAACTGACATTGTCCAGAACAAGGCATGTGATAGTACTGACCATCCGAGTAAGAGCAGAATTGTAAGTGCAATCGGAGTGAAGCTTCGCCTCAGATTGTCAAAAATCTTCCAGCGTGATAGCGTTGAAAGAGGATTCTTTCTCAAATGACCGTGCAAACCAGGAACTCTGGGAAACAACCATCTGATTATTTGCCAGTCTCCTCTTATCCAGCGTTTACGGCGATTTACATCCGCGACATAGTTTGACGGATATTCTTCAAATAACTGGACATCGCTGATTAATCCGGATCTTGCGTAACATCCTTCCAGAAGATCGTGGCTTAGAATTTTGTTTTCAGGAAACCGGTCATTGAACACGTGTATGAAGATATCAACATCATAAATCCCTTTACCAATAAACGATCCTTCACCAAAAACATCCTGATAAACATCCGAAACTGCGCGCGTGTAAGGGTCTATTCCCGGTTCGCTTCCATAGAGCTTTGCATAAAACGACATATCCGATATAGGCAAGCTTATTGCAACACGAGGCTGAAGAATTCCGTATCCCTTGCATACTCTTTGTTTGTTTTCATCGTAGATGGCACGATTCAATGGATGGGACATTGTACCGACAAATTGTCTTGCTGAATCCCTTGGCAGTTGAGTATCTGTGTCGAGTGTAATTATATATTTCACGTCTGATAAAACCTCGGTATTGCCTACTATATGAGAAAAACTGTTTTCAATTCCTCCCCGCAGGAAAGAATTCAACTCGGAAAGCTTTCCTCTTTTGCGTTCATATCCCATCCATAATCTTTCAGCACTGTTCCAAAGCCGCTGGCGATGAAAAAGAAAGAATGTTTCGTATCTGGTATCTTTATATTTTTCATTAAGTTCTTTGATCTTGCCGGCTGCAAATTGTGCTAATGTCTCATCATCAGGCAATGTTTTTTTGTCTGCATCCATAAAATCAGTCAATAAAGCAAAATGGAGGTTTTTATCACGATTTGCCAGAAATCTCACTTCAAGTGATTCTGTCAGTTCCTCAATTTTTTGTATGTTTTGAAGCATAGATGGAATTACTACCAGCGTCCGTGAGTCTGATGGAATTCCATGTGAGAAATCCATACGGGGCAAAGGCTTTGGAGAAGCGAGTAATGTTGCCAGCCAGTTCACGAGAGGAACTGCAAGATGACTTGAGCAAAAAAGCAACAGGATGCCCATCATTGCCAGTGGCCATCCATGGACTCCTTCTGAGAATGCTTCTGCCATCAGGCCCCAGGTAATAATTGCTGTAAAAACCAATATGGATCCAGCAAACAGCAGGAAATTAAATCTTGTTCCAACGGCTGTAAGTGCTCTTATTGCAGAGAACCGAACCGACACACTTCGTTCCAGCTCTGCCAATCCTTTATCGACCAGGAAAAAACCGACATGTGCTGTTCTGTCCATACTACCATGTTTTCCTGCGTTTTGCTGAGCAAGAAGAATCGCTTTGGCTGCCACTTCTACTTCCGACATTGGGCTTCTTTTGGCAATCTTTTCAATTATATGCCGGTAATGGTCCCGTGTGGAGAAATCCATCTGACTGTATGCACCAACAGGATCATCCCGTAAGATCTTTTCGATGATGCTCATTCTTTCCACAAACTCCTTCCAATCCATAGCACCAAGAAAACGGAGGCTGTCGATGCTGTTGCTGATAGAAAGCTGGTCGGCTGCCAGTTGCTGATTACCCAGCTGGACCAGACGCTCTATTGTCATGCCTGATTCGGATAATTGCTGCTCAATCCATGTCAGTGGTAATGCAAGAGCTGAACTCTGTCCCTGCAACCGGCGTGCAAATTCTGAAACGAATGAAGTAGTCATTGGTGGTTTCGACCTGGCCATATCTGCAATTATCAGTATAAGGTTCTTTGGATCCTTCTCAGTCGTTTCAAGCATCTGATCAGCCCAGTTATCTGCAATATCGCGGTCAATACTGTTATCCGCTATCCGTACTGCCACGCGACGCAGATTCTCTATCAGTGCAAGACGCAGCATGATTGGTATAGCCCAAAGTTCACCCAGCTTTAGCGGACTTATTGTTTGATATGCTGCCACAAAAAGGCTAAGACTTTCCGGATTCACTCGTCCATCGCCGTGTGAAATTGTTTCAAGGGCAATATCATATACCCTTGGAAGACCTTTCGATGATCCGCTTAGCAAACGAGGTAATTCCCGGCTATACCCTTTTGGCAAATGCCTTTTTCCGGTATGAATATGCTCTTCAATGAGATAAAAATTATCGAGTAACCATTCTCCGGCGGGAGTAATCTGACGATTTGCCTTCACCGATTCAGTAACAATGTTCCGTACTTCTATAAGGACTTCTTCATTCTCAGCAAGACGTTTGAGAAGATAGAGATCGGGTGTTAGTTCTGTTCCAACTGAGTGAATTCGCGCGAGCTTCGTGCCATGATGCTCCATCTGATCTGCACTGAATAATTCTGAACGAAGAGGAGGTTCACCTGAGGTGTATTTTTTTGAAAAACCTGTTCTGAAAAGGTCAGTTTTTAAACGAATCAATGATTCGTTAATTATAGTGCTTGAGACTTTCATTTTTGATCCGTCCTATTGAGGCATGATACTATTTGCGATATAGTTGTGGCTGATAACCTGGATATACTATTCCATCCACGAAAATGGTCTAATAAATTAATTTGAGTATTACACAAATATTAGGAAGAGTTACATGATTCACACATTAACATGAATGTCTCTTACAACATTGAATGATAGTCCTTATAATACCCTCATCTCATCAAAAAAAGGTGTTTTATTCTCTTCAACACACTTTGCGGCATACAAATAGAGAGCTGCTGACCATGTCTGCCAATCCTGGCCCATTGGTCTGCCATCCTGAGCTTTATACCATTCATTAAAGCCAAAGTGTATATTATTATCAACAGAGATTTTTACGAGTTTTGTAAGCTCAATCAGTTTTTTTTCAGCCAGCTGGTATTTTTTTGCAGCAACAAGCGAAGCGACATAGAAACCACATATAAATGGCCAGATACCTCCGTTATGGTAATCTCCCGGTTTATTGAATTTTGAATATCGTGGCATCCAATCCGGATCTTCGGGTTTGATGAAAGGGAAAAAATTAGGAGGCAGATCAGGAATAAGATCCCCATTGCTTTTAAGAGCGATACATTCTTTTTCTATCCAGGAAATCATTTCCGAAGCTCTTGTAGGAGAGGCGATACCGGAAAGAATTGCAAGACTGTTGCCAAGCAAGTCAAACCTCTCGCTGCTATGAATCTTATATGACCATAATGCATAATAAGGTTTATGAGGTACGGTAAGGCCTTCATGTACATGACGGTTAATTACTCCTCCTTTTATTGTAAATCTCTTCATTTCTGAGCGAAGCATATCAGCTTTTTCATTTTCTCCAAAAAGACGCAGATAACAATATGCGATTGTATTCACATACAGGCCGTATCCTGTTACCCATTGTTCATCGCGCCAGTCGCTTGTAGGTTGCTGGGCAACCAAAAGCCTGTCCGACGGACTCTGGTATTCCATCCATATCAATGCTTTCCTGACAGGTTCTTCAAGGAAATTAAACTCGCCGGTAACTTTCCTGAAAATGCCAACACCCATTAAAAAAAGTGGCGTTGTATCGCTTGATCCCCGGTCTTCTTTATCGTGAACCAGAGAAGGTATATGTCCATGCTGGGTTTGATTCCCTGCAAGTGTTTCCAGCACTTTACGGGCACTGGTGATCAATTTTAAGTTGCCGGAAACGCCTATCCCTAATATTGATAGCATGAGATCCCTTGTATATGGCTCCGGATAGCCCCAGCCTGCGGTTCGCGGGAGCCCATGAAAGGGCCCGTGGGAATTATGAATCAATACCGCAACTGCTGCCTTTTTGGCTTCCTGAATATTTTGCCATTCTCCGGGTTGCATATATAAAATTTTACAAATTTCAGATACTCAAATTACATAATCCCCAACTTGTCAACTATAATGTCCACAAAACGCCTTGCAACGACCCTGTAATCAAAATTCTGAACTACACGCACCCTGCCGGCTTTTCCCATTTTTTCACGCAGTTCTTTATTTGTCATGAGATTAAGTAAATGTTCAGCTATGTCATTGACGCTGGCTCGATAATCTACAGTACGGGGCTGATCGAATTTGACTATATGCTTTTCTTCGAAACCTGATTCATTACCAAGAATTACTTCATTAACAACAATTTTCTGCGCCACCCCGGCCAGGAATGCAGTTTCTCCGTGAACGAGAGTATCAAGCATACCCATCGCGTTGATTCCTATTACAGGTTTCTCACATGCACCCGCTTCAACCTGCGGCATTCCAAAACCTTCAAGCCTAGAAGGTGCTGCATAAATATCGCATGCTCCTATCAGATATGGCATAAAGTTCCTCGAAATTTTATTTGTAGCGTAAGTCACATTCTTTTCAATACCAAGCTGTGAAGCCATTTCAAGATCAGAAAGATTTTGCAGTTTAGTCCTTTCCTGGGGCCATACTTTACAGACATACTTCCAGTCAGGAGCCTTGCTGTCAATCATTGACAAAGCCTGCATTACTTCCTGAGCGCCTTTTGATGCAGCGTCGCCGCCTACAGTAAGGATCATTATCTGATCGGGTGATATTCCCAAAGCATCTCTTACTGCAAGAATCTTCTTGTCATTTTTGTCGAACGGCTTAAATGCGTCTGTATCGCAACCAACTGGCAGAACTTCAATCTTTTCTCCGTTAATGCCATCTCTTATATACATTTCCTTCACCCAGTTGGAGGTTACCAGGATCAAAGGCAAACCATTCAGCACTTCCTGATAGTTAGCGATGTAGCCGTCAGCAACAAGCCAGGGTACTGCCTGGGCTCCGTATCTCAGCGGATGAAGCACCAGATGTGGAACATGCCCCCAGTAACCAACCCCAACAACAATATCCGGTTCAAACCAGCGATAATACCATTCTTTCTCCTGCGCTGATTCAAAATGAACCGCATGTGTATCTACCCCCATTTCACATAATCCCCTATATAGGAGATCTCCCTGTGTAGCTAGACCCCCGGGAGAAGGAGGGTAATCATATAAAACCAATACTTTCATTTTAAAACTCCTCCATTTTTAAGCCATTTTTGAGCATCATTTGTATTTGTGAACTCCCAGAACGCTTCTGCCCTGGGTGTTGTTTCAGCTTCAAATCCGTTTTTTTCAAAACCATATGTTTCGGTTATTATCCGGTACTTTCTCAACCAGATATGTTTTGTCAGCAAATGATATATATTTGCCGATTCCACCGGTTTAGGGTAATACTGCTTACTGCCATCTTCATATGCAAATGTCCAGAGTGTATTTCCGGATATTTTACCCCTGCTCCAGAGTCTGATGACCGAGCTGCTGACCTCTTCATGTCTAAGATGTCTTGTGTATTCCCCTGAGGGATTATGAGAAATAATCAGATCAAAATGTTTTTGAGGTAATATCTTAAGTATTGATTCATCGACTTCATTTTTATCAAGTGGTTTTTGGTCTGGTCCATCATCCAAATCACCCATACTGCCTTCAGCTTTGAGAACTCTTAAAGCATTTGAGAATTTTGGAGCACGATCGGTATCACTTGCTCTGCACAACGAGATTATAAAAAAGCTCCATAGCGGATGACTC
Source organism: Bacteroidales bacterium (assembly GCA_003157075.1). GTDB lineage: Bacteria > Bacteroidota > Bacteroidia > Bacteroidales > VadinHA17 > LD21. Next base: position 10,509 of record PMIL01000066.1, read on the forward strand.
AGAATCGTACCACCCGCCCATAATGTTTCATCATCAGGGTGGGCAACTATTACAGCTACGGATTTTGTGGTATTGCTAACCATTATTGTACTTTTCTATGGTTAACCGTGCCATAAGATAACTCACTGCTGATTCTGCACCCTGATTGAGGTTTACATTCAATTCTTCAAGTCCGTCATAGCAACCGCCTGTACATGGGTTGTAAATAATCTGATGCAATCTGTTTTTACCTAAAAACCAGTTGAAAGCAATTACCATTTTGTTTAGGAAATCTTTGTCATTAAACGTATCGTAGAATTTACTTAGAGTCATTATCGTATAAGCTACATCGATGGGTTGCTCTCCAAACTGGCCAGGTTCCATTCCTTTCTGCAGCCATTTTCTATTAGAGATGACTTCAATACCGTTCTTGTTAAAAGTCAGCGATAAAAGGAAATTTAACGATGAAATTGCTATCTCCTTATAAATTGTTTCTCCTGTTAACAACCAGGAGTAAAGCATAGCCTCAGGAAGTATACTATTAGCATATGTGAGATAACTTTCGAACCATTCCCACTTTTCTGCCGATTCAGTCATATACATTTTAACCATTTTTTTCGCCAGGGTCTTTACCACCAGTATATTTTCTGATGTTTTTGATATACTTTGGTAATAATACAGGCCTTTTATGGCAAAAGCCATTCCTCTGGGAGAGTTTATTGATTTAATATGAGGGAGTATTTTTTGAATTATGGTTTTAGCTTCTGTTACCAGTTTTGCAGGTAAAACCGATTTTCTTGATATTAAATATCCTAATGCCCAGATGGCTCTGCCATTTGAATCATCAAGATTAGTCCTGTTTTGTTCAGTAAATCCTCTATTCTTATCAACATAATTCAAAAGATCTCCTTCGGGACGGAGACAATATTTAATAAAATCAAAATATTTCCTGATGTAATCCAGATCACGTTTATCAGAAGTTTTTTCATAATGCATGCACAATGCAATCAGGGCCCTGGCATTATCATCGAGGGTATACCCGGAATCGATATCAGGCTGATTTATTTTTGAAAACTGTACCATGCCAAAATCTGTTGTCAGCAGTTTAATATGTTTGAGGTTGATTTCGGGCAGATCATAGGTGATTTTTATCTTTTTTCCGGCATTCTCCTTAAAGAGCATAGCATGGGCAATAGCAGAATTTTCCCATGATGTTGCTACAATTTTCTGCAAAGCGTTCATGCTTATTTTGCTTCTCAATGGTTCATTAGCTAACAATTTTATCACGCTTTCTGCTAACTGAGACGGGTTTTTAAAATCAACAATAATACCTGTATCCTCACTCAAAACTTCCCTGGCATGTGGTATAGGCGTGGATATAATTGGACAGGCGCAACTCATAGCATATGCAAAAGTGCCGCTGACAGCCTGGTTGGGATCGTTGGTTGTAAAAAGGTAAATATCAGTAAGTTGCAGATATTCAAGTAGCTCAGGCAGGGCAAGATAGCTGTTAATGAATTTAACATGATCCCAGAGATTTAAGGTTGAAATCATCATTTTAAGTTTATCACGGTATAGCTCCCCCTCGTACTTAACTACATTGGGATGTGTTTTTCCAATTATGAGAAATACAACATCAGGATCTGCTTTGACAATTGCCGGCAAGGCATCAAGTGTAGTCTCGATGCTCTTACCAGAACTGAGCAGCCCGAAAGTTGATAATATTTTTTTCCCTTTTAATCCGTACTTCTCCTTTAGAAATTCCTTATTCAGATGCGACACCAGATGAGTACCATGTGCAATAACTGTTATTTTTTCATGGGGGACCTCATAATCGCTTATTAAAAGTTTTGCAGAGTTATTTGTCATAACAACAACTGACCGGCAGGCAGCAACGATACTTCTCACATCTGATTTTAGCAATATATCCGGAGTAGGAATAACAGTATGAAAAACAAGTATTACGGGTTTGATCAAGTCATACAGAAATTGCTTAAAAGCTACTGTCTGTGTTTCAAAAAATCCAAATTCATGCTGAATCACCACCAATTTTATAAGGTTGTTCTGATTTATATAGTTTGCCAGCTTCGGATATTCCTGAGAGAGGGTGGTATCAATCCGGAATTTTACTTCTTCAGGATAATGGTTATTCGTATAACCCGATTCGAGGGCACAAACTCTTATGGCAAAGGAAGTTCCAAATTTAATATTAAGTGCTTTTATAAGATCCTGCGAGTAGGTGGCTATTCCGCATTCTCTTGGCGGATAGGAGCTGATGAAGAGGACTTCNNTCTTCTACGAGCGCTGAGAGGCTTAATGATGCACAAGCAATTCGCTCATCTGCAGCGCCATAGTAAATAAATAAAGTATCGCCAAACACAGTGGTACCGGTCGGAAAAACAACATTATTTACCTCCCCGTTCAACTCCCACTCGTATTCTGGTGAAAACAATGCATAGGGAAGCCGTGCTATCTCCTTTGAAGGGTCATTCAGGTCAAGCAATGCAGCACAAGCTGAATAAACAAATCCGGTTTGAGTTTCTTTTACACCGTGATAAATAAGCAGCCATCCCCATTTTGTTTCAATAGGAGGACATCCTCCGCCTATATATTTCAACTCATGATCATAAATAGGATCAAGCACTATAAATT
>PMIL01000066.1:13157-17991 GCA_003157075.1 Bacteroidales bacterium
TCAGTTTCAACATGAAAGGCAAATTCAGCATATGTCATTTGCGGTACGATGACTCCCTGATTTTCAAAATGTATTAAATCTTTTGAAGTCGCAAGCTCTCCCTGTGCATTTAACCCATCATGCGCAGTAAATGTCATGTAATACAGATCATCAATTTTTACAATTCTGGGATCTTCGATACCATGTGATTCATAGTCGAATTGAGGAATAATCAAGGGGGTTTCTCTTCGTTCTCTCAGCGTAAGAGGACCATCCAGTATGCAGTATCCGACAGTTGAATAATTTCCTTTGCGTACAGCCCTGTAAAAAAGATGAACACTATCAGCCTCGCGTATTGCCGCAGGATTAAGTACAGCTTCGTTTTCAAATTCTAATTCGGTTTTTTCTAAAATAATGCCTTCCTTTTTAACAACTATCATCGTTTAAATCTTTCAATTTATTAAGAGCAGCGAGGTATTTACCCGAAAGCTTTATTCAATCTTATATTTTTATCCAACATTCTCAGACTAAAAATGTTCACTTTAAGACTTTATACAAAAGTGAGATTTATCACAGCGAATCCATTACACAACTATCATTAAGAATTGCAATATTCACATATCAACTCACAAAATCAGTAGTCTATTACCTTTGGCTTTGAAATATCAAAGTCCATAAAACCGTAATCGCTGGTCTTATATGCATTGCTTTTGAAGATGTTGTTTCCATCGCCCGGTATTATTGGATAAAAGGTTATTGAAATTTGAAAAGTATTGAATGTGAGATAGTTATTTCTTATAAGTACTCCTAGTCCAAACAGTGAATATAATTTGCTTTTTGAAAAGCCTGACGACTCATCTCCAAGCATACCGAAGGATGAGAAAAAATATGGCCCGAAGTTGAAACCCAGGAGGCTCCATGGCGCATAAGTTTGTGTTTGCAGTGTTAAAGCCATCATGCGTGTGGCTGAATAATCAAGTTTCTCGAAGCCTTTTATTTCACCGTTAAAGGTCAGGTTGTCATTTGAAAGACGGTTTATTCCAAAAATTAAGACCGGCCTGATGAATTGTCTTAATTTCCAGTGCCTCAGATCCAATAACTTTGTGTAATAATTCATCCTGCCTATTATAACCCCTTGCTGAAGCCCCATTGATCCGATAAATGTTCCATACTCCAGATCTATGCTCAGGTATCCGAAATGATAATAATTTCCCGAAGAGGCTTTTAATCCCAGATACATACGGCTTCTGTTCTGAACATCCATTCCCAGCGTCAGACCTAAAGCCTTTCCCACAGGTACATCTTCAATCTTCCCGTAATTGAAAATATATGAATCCTGCGTGTATTTTCTCGATGTAATTCCAATTCCGGCAAAATAGGTGTCTTCCTTATTGAAAATGTTTGATGGTACTGCTTCCCTTGACCTTCCCGGATACCTCGTACTGACTATTCGTCCTGCAAGAATGAAACTGGTGATTCGTCCATCGGGTGAATTCCAATTGCGCAACTGCCATGACCGTGCTCCCCAGATATCCTTTATATTGGTTCTGGAAGCTGAATATCTGATTGTATCATTCAGAATATAACTTTGAGCTGTTATCAACTGACCTATAAAAATTCCCCCTGCCCATATTGTTAAAGGAGAATAAAAAATTCTTGAAAGCTCAATGCTTCTGACAATGTCTTTATTTTGTGAAAACAGATATAGAAGATTTGAACTTAACGGGGAATAATATGATCTCACAAAATCATAATTCCTGATAAGATTAGTATTGCCAGGGAAAAAATACTGTATGTTAAAGCTTATATATGAATTGCGAATATTAGGTATCAGATAGCTTAACCGTGAAGAATTGACCCCTGTGTTGCGGTTTCTCTGAACGTTTCCGTCAAGCCTGCTTCCAAGACCGGCAAAATTATTATCTGCAAGTCCGGCTTTTATTGTTGTACCAGACAGACTTAAAGCAGGCACAAGGCTCCAAACATCAGACACTCTTATATAAACATCCACAGAATCAGCTTTTTGCGAGGGTAAAGCATAAAGAAATACATCCCTGACATAGTTTTGTGATCTTATTAACCTGACAGATTCATTCACAAGCAATGAATCATAGGGTTCATCCTTTTTGAAAAGCAAAAGGTTTTGAATAATCCAGGGACGGGTTTTTACATGAACGCTGTTACCTGCTTTAACTATGAAACCTTGAGGATGTCTCGTAGTATCCTGCAGGTTATATCCGAAAGGATCAAGTGTTGTTATGTGAATATTCCTGACAATTTTCCCCTGAGTTTTCCGGTAAGGCTTTGGTTTTTTGATTTTACTTTTTTTGACAGGCTGTTTGGGCTCAACGGAGACATGTTTAAAAATCAGACTATGAATAAACCTGGTAAATTTTGATTTTTGTGAATATTTTTCAATTGACTTGAATGTCACTGAATCTTGCGTGACTTTTAAGGAATCATGGACAACCTTAACTGAATCATTTACGATGCGTAGTGAATCCCTGTTGAGCTTTTGTTCCTGGGCTCTTCCCTCTATGCAGAAACTCAAAGCCAGTATTGCGATTAAAAGTATATTTCGGTACATTGTCTTTGGGTTCCATTTCTTACCTGCCAGTTATTCACTAATTGTAGTTACACAGATATGTAGTTTTTATTATTTGACTTTCTTTTTTAAATTTTCTTCTTTCATTTTGATAGAATCCTGCCTGGCTTTTTCTGCTTGTTTTTCCTTTTTGTTGTAATATCCTCTCAAAAGAAAATTACTTTTTGCGGCCTCCATATTTTCATTTAATCCCTTGCTGCTTTTTCTAAGGTTTATAATGGTCTGATTGATGTTTTCTGATATGGTTGAGTCCTGTATAAGCCGACCGAGTGTTCCTTTGCCATGATTTATCTTGATCATAATTTCTGATAATTGCGCTGAGATAATCTCAAAATTTCCTGCTGTAACATTGAGGCTGGTTATAATAGCATCTGTTTCAACAGGTTCGGCTGAAGAAAGAAATTCTCCGTCTTTTACCTTTTGAGATTCTGAGCTTCCCTGCGTAATAATTAACACTTTGTCACCGATAATTCCTTCCGATCCAATAGCCGCCTTACAATCTGATTTAATAAATCGCTGAACGCTTTTTTTAACAATCATGCCAACCTCCACAGTTGTGTCATTGATTAGAATAATGCTTTCAACAGACCCTACATTGATTCCTGAAAAGCGGATGTTGTTACCAACCTGCAAACCGCTAACATTATGAAATGAAGTGGTTAGTTTAAATATCGGATCAAAAAGATGTTTCTGTCTTCCTATCAGAAAGATAGCAATAATAAAAAGTACAAATCCTCCTGCAACAAACAGTCCCAGTCTTACTTTGAATTTTGGTGATTGAGTATCCATTTTACTTTAATTTGAAAATTTGAAAACATTTCAGTTTGAAAATTTGAAAATATGCAATGCAAATTTCAAACTGTGTGATCGCATTTATTAACGGAAGAATGATTTAATCAGAGGGTCATCTGAAACCTCAAATTCTTCAGGTTTTCCTTCAGCATAGACCTCTCCTTCATGCAGCATAACGATCCTGTCAGCTGTATTCCGGGTACATTTCATATCATGCGTTATTATTAATGATGAAGTTTTGTATTTCTTCCTTACATCATTAATCAGTGTGCTTATTTCATCAGATGTTGCAGGATCGAGTCCTGTTGTAGGTTCATCATAAAGCATTATTAAAGGATCCACAATGATCGTCCGTGCCAGACTTATCCGTTTACGCATTCCTCCCGAAAGCTGCGAAGGCATTTTATTCACAGCATCACTTAATCCTACATTTTCCAGAACCTCTTTTACCTTTTCATTTATCTCTTTCTCCGATAAGTCTTTCTTAATTCTTCTCAGCGGAAATTCCAGGTTTTGCCTTACGGTCATTGAATCATACAAAGCGCCGCTCTGAAAAAGAAAACCAATTTTCTTTCTCATTTCAGCTAATTCAATTTTATTAAGGGAACCCATTCTGCTGCCTGTTATGTCTACCGTACCGCTATCAGGTGTTAAAAGCCTTACAATGCATTTTATAAGCACTGATTTACCTGATCCCGACTTTCCAAGTACGACGAGATTTTCACCGTTAAAAAGTTTTAATGAAATATTTTTTAAAACCTCTTGTTTGCCAAACCCTTTTTTCAGGTTAATAACCTCAAGTATCGCTTCAGAGGGAGTGTTGACGGATGGTTTATCCGAGATTATATTTTCCTGTGAATTTGTCATAACAGCATATCGGTTATCTGAACAGCGACCATATCAACAATTATAACCATCAGAGAAGAGATAACAACTGCATTATTTGCAGCTATTCCCACACTCTCAGTGCCTCTTCCTGCAGTAAAACCCTTGTAGCATCCAACGATGCCGATAACAGCCCCGAATACAAATGTTTTTATTAGAGCTGGGAGAAAATCCATAAAATTTATTGAACCAAACGACTGAGAAACAAATAAAACCAGATTTACACTTCCTTTAATGTTTACACCAATCCAGCTTCCCAGTAATCCGAATGCATCGGCGAATAGTACAAGTAACGGCATCATAAGGGTTGCGGCAAGCACCCGGGTTACAACAAGATATTTGAAAGGATTGGTCGCTGATACCTCCATCGCATCAATCTGTTCTGTGACTTTCATTGAGCCCAGTTCTGCTCCCATCCCGGAGCCAATTTTGCCGGCGCAGATCAAAGCTGTTATGACCGGCCCCATTTCCCTGATCAGTGATACAGCTACCATCCCTGGAAGTAATGAAACTGCTCCGAAATGAACTAATGAAGGCCGCGCCTGAATTGTAAGAACGAGACCCATAATGAAA
>PMIL01000074.1 GCA_003157075.1 Bacteroidales bacterium
TCTTTTTATCGGAAAAGTCTTTTGAGAAAGTTGAATCCATAAAATATTTTAAGTTCTACAAAGTTAATAACACAAAACAGGATATAAAGTTTCCCGACAGGAAAAAATGAAAAATTAATTGGCCCCCAACCCCCTTATAGGGGGGCTCATACTGTCAATTTAAGAAAATTACATCTGTTTCCTGATTCTCCAACAGAATGATCTTTCATCATTAGATCTGACTAAGAATTTCAAACTCTACATATGACTGAATTACCCCCTTTATGGAGGGCAGGGAGGTAAAAAACCGAGAAAAGTGTGAGAATCTTCTTACTAGAACCTCTCTATCCCCGAAAAGAAAAAATTAGCCTCAGCTATTGCGTTTTCAACGCTGTCTGATCCATGAACCGCATTCATCTGTACTGATACGGCAAATGTCTTCCTTATAGTACCTGGTTCAGCTTTTGCTGGGTCAGTAGCTCCCATGAGCTTTCTATATAGTTCAACTGCATTTTCGTGTTTCAGAATCATTACAAAAACGGGCCCTGATGTCATAAATTCAATCAACCCTTCAAAAAATGCTTTGCCTTTATGCACAGCATAAAAAGATTCGGCCTGAGCATAGGTCATTTTTATCATCCGCATTGCGGCAATTTCAAACCCGGCTTCATTTATCATAGCCAGAATGGGGCCGGTTTTGCCGGTCCTTACTGCATTTGGTTTGATAATTGAAAATGTAAAATCAGTCGACATAATTAGATAATTTGATTTATAAGTATAGATTCTGTCTTAAGGAATATTATTTATCTTTAGCCACTTAAATAAACGCCGGTAAAAGTGATTGATTTATCCAAATATACAAAAGAATTATCGAAACTTTTCTCATCGTCAGAGAATATCTTAATAATATGCCATATCAATCCGGACGGTGATTCTGTTGGTGCTCAATTGGCTCTGTATCATTATTTTAAGACCAATAACAAGAATGTTTCACTTATAGCACCAAACAATCTGCAGGAGTTTCTGAAATGGATGGATGGAGCCGATCAGATAAATATTTTTATTAAGGACAGGAAGAAATGCAGGAAGCTGATTGATAATGCAGACCTTATTTTAATGCTGGATTTTAATCAGCCCAACCGGCTGGGTGAAGCGGAAGATTTAATAATGGAATCTAAAGCAAAGAAGGTAATAATTGACCACCATCTTGACCCTGTAAATTTTGCCGATCTGATAATATCCGATCCGGGAAAATGCTCGACATCCGAACTTGTTCATGAGCTTGTTTGCGAAATAAATGGAAAAACATTTATGAGCAGATCATATGCTGAAGCGCTTTATGTTGGCATTATTACTGATACTGGGAACTTTGAGCATGGAGCCTATTCTTCAAAAACCTTTAGGATCGTTGCTGATCTTCTCGATACCGGTATAATTAAGGAAAAAATTATCAACCTCATATACAACAATTTTTCAAGTGACAGGATCAGGTTACAGGGATTTGCCCTTAATCAAAGAATGGTTGTTTTACCTGAATTAAAAACTGCATATATTTATCTTTCAAAGGTTGATCTGAAAGAGTATAACCATGTCAAAGGTGATACAGAAGGATTTGTTAATATGCCTTTGTCAATCAAAGGCATAAACTTTTCAGCCCTGTTTATTGAAAAAGACAATTTCATAAAACTCTCGTTCCGTTCAAAAGGTCAGTTTCCATCTAACGAATTTGCCTCACTTTATTTTTCAGGCGGAGGGCATCTGAATGCTTCGGGTGGCGAATATGTTGATACATTGGATAATACCATAGCATATTTTATAAAAGTACTTAAAGAGAATTTCTGGAGATTTGAAAACCAGATATAATCATATGCAGATCAGAGTTATAGCTTTTTTTCTCATTTTCTTGCCTCTTGTTTCATGCAGGGAAAAACACGTGATCAGTCTCACTGCTTCCAAGCCGGGAAAGAATGAAATGGCTGATCTTAACCGGTACCTCATTCAGAAGGACAGGGAGAGGATTAAAAACTTTATCGAACGAAAGAATCTTAAAATGTCCGAATCTCCAACCGGATTATGGTATCAGATCATTAAGGAAGGAAGAGGAAAAAACTTTATTGATAATGATAAAATTGTTATGAACTATGAATGTTCGCTTCTGGACGGTACCAGATGTTACTCATCCAATGATCTTGGTCCAAAAGAAGTTGTTCTGGGGCGAAGTGAAATGGAACAGGGAATGAACGAGGGCCTTCGGTTACTGAAACCCGGAGCTGAAGCAATTTTCATATTACCTCCGTTTCTGGCCTATGGGCTTGTTGGAGACAGAAAATTGATCCCTTCGAGAGCGGTTATTGTATATAATGTTAATATCTTGCAGGCAAAATAATAAATAGACGGAGTAAGCGTTTAAGATGTATTGAAATTTTAAATAATTAAAAAGATGATTAAAAAATTTTCCAAATCGGTTTTTTTCTTCCTTACAATTTCATTAATTGTAATACTTGTATCATGCGATCCTGCAAAGAAGTATGAAAAGGCAGAAAAAGATTCGATTAATAATTACCTGGAAGCAAATAGCAGCAAGAATTTTGTGCAGCAGGAAAGCGGGCTATATTATCTTGAAGTTACTGAAGGGACGGGTCGGCAACCGGTTGCTCTCGATACGGTGTCTGTTATCTACACCGGGAAATTCCTTAATGGAAACGTATTTGACAGTAATGTAGGCGGGAATCAGCTGGTTTTTGCTACTGGTGAGGGTACAATGCTGACTGGTTTTGAAGAAGGAATCATGTTAATGAAAGAAGGAGGCAAGGCTACTATACTGGTGCCATCAAATCTTGCATACGGAACCCAGGGTTATTATACCATCCCGGGATATACTGCTTTGCTCTATGATATTGAACTGGTTAAAGTAGCTCCTGGTCCCAACGCCACAAAGAAATAGTATCATTGTAACACATAAACCACAAGTTTATCCTTTAATAATGGCGGGTCTCTTTTCCATTCAGAGATCCGCATTGTCTTAATCGATTCACCCGGTAAGGTTATATCAGCTGCAATGCATAGCAATGTGTCGCCATGACAAATTGTAATTATTGATTCCAGCATCTTCTGGTTTCGGTAAGGAGTTTCCATAAATATCTGTGCAAATCCTTCGCCTGCCTTCTTTTCAAGGTCCCGGAGTTTGGCTGACCTTTCGGCAGGATGAACGGGAAGATATCCATTGAATGTGAAGTTTTGTCCGTTCATTCCTGATGAAATTAGTGCCAGGATTATTGATGATGGTCCGGACAATGGCGTAACTGTGATCTTTTTTCTGTGCGCAAGAGCAACTATCTTCGCACCGGGATCAGCAATACCGGGAAGTCCTGCTTCACTTAGAACGCCAATATCCGATCCTGCCATGACAGGATCGAGATAGTGATCGATGTCAGATTCATCTGTATGTTCATTTAATTCAAAAAATATTGTATCATCTATCGGAAACCGTTTATCAATGAGTCGCAAAAACCTTCTGGCGCTCCGGGTATCTTCCACAATAAAGAATCTTAATTGTCTTGTCAGACTTATAACTTTTTCGGGGATCACTTTTTGAAAATCATCTCCTCCCAAAGTCACAGGTATGAGGTAAATCCTGCCGTTCACTTTAATAATTTAGTTCAATCAAATATAGCAAATATACCAGTTGTGCCTCTTATTACAAAAAATGCAAAAGCAGTTGTCTTTTACTGATTTTTAATATAGGTTTGTCAGGAAATAATATTATTGTGAAAATAACATTCCTTGGCACAGGCACCTCACAGGGAGTCCCGGTAATTGCCTGCGGGTGCAACACCTGCCTGTCTACAGACCTGCACGATAAAAGATTAAGAACTTCAGTTCTCGTTGAAACAGAAGATACTACAGTGGTTATTGATGCAGGTCCTGATTTTCGTCAGCAGATGCTAAGAGAGCATGTGTCGAAGCTCGATGCTATACTACTGACCCATGAACATAAAGATCACATTGCCGGATTAGACGATGTGAGGGCTTTCAATTATAAAAGCCAGGACGCTATTGATATCTATTCTGAAGAAAGAGTTCAAAAAGTGATCAAAAAGGAATATTCCTATGTATTTTCTGAATATCAATACCCTGGAATTCCTAAGATGCGTCTTAATTCAATTCCTGATCATAGTTTTAATGTCAAAAAACTTGCCATAACCCCAATACGGGTGTTTCATTACCGCTTGCCTGTTTATGGATTCAGAGTAGCCAATTTTGGCTATATAACAGATGCAAATTATGTACCTGAGGAGAGCAAAGAGAAACTGTATGGCGTTAAATATCTGGTAATTAATGCTCTCAGAAAGGAAAAACATATATCGCATTTCAGTTTAAGGGAAGCTGTGGATTTCATCAGGGAGATATCTCCAAAAAAAGCCTATATAACACATATTAGTCATCAGATGGGGCTTCATGCTGAAGTTTCAAAGGAACTGCCGCCCGGAATCATGCTGGCATTTGATGGTCTGAGTATTATTTGTGATGAGTGAAAAATGAAAACGCTACTTCTTCTTAAAGGTTTTATTCAGTTTTTTCTGATAATCTTTTGAAAAATAGTACCTGTTCCTTCCAAGTTGTGAGGCATTTACCTGTGAGCTTTTCTGTCTTTTCTCGTAGTAAGGATTCTTTTTTGCGGGAGCACATGAAATAAAAAACAGGATAAGGATGAAATAAAAACTAAAACTTAATATTTTTTTTAATTCACACATTACCATATTCGCTTTTGAATATCCCTAAATATACAACAATTTAAACCAAAAGAAATAGTTCGACTAAAAAAACTGTACTGACTCCTTATGTTCCAAACAGATAAAAACATTTTTTATATGATTTGTATGTTTTATATTGCATAGAAAATATTTAACATTTTTACGAATTAATACTGAAAAGGTTACTGATTATAATAATTTGATTTAGTAAATATTAAGCACTCAATTAGATTTTAAAATGAAGACTAAGATCAAATTCAAATGGGCTCTGCAGCTGCTTTTCATACTTTTCTCATATTCAGGTTATTCACAAGAACTTTATAATATTGGGATAGTCAACGACTCAAAGCTTAACGTGAATAAAATAACACTGTCCGACAGCAGTGTAATATTTTTGCAGGCAAGCAGGCCTCTTTATAGTTTCATGTTGAATGACAGGCATTATACTTCAGGTGAAGCAGTTGCCATTAAATTAAATGACCTGTATACTCAGACTTACAACAATACTCTGAGTGTAACCTCTGAATTGACTGGCCATTACACTACCGGCTGGATGGGAGAATTTACATTTGAAAATACAGGTTTTGATACAGTTACAATAAGTAATGTAATGCCTTTTGGAACGGACAGCAGTTCAGTTTATATAACCGGAAACGGGCCCTCTGACCTTGCAAGGGCATGGTTGTACCGTCCCGGATATAAGCCTGTCAGGGTCATTCTTCCTGATAATGCCTGGGAATCTGGTTATTCTTCATTTTCTGCAGGAAAAGGATATTCTGTTTGTTCATTGACACGGAGGTCAAAGATCGTGGAAAGTCAGAAACAACGATATCAGACAATTCTTCCTCCAAAAGGTAAAGTTACATATACTCTTCACGTTGAGGTGTTTTCGGGCGAATGGCAAGTCGGATTACGTAAGATATTCAGAGACAGATTTTTATTTGATATTGACAAATTTGATAATTCCCTTTTTGCCAGACAAGATCTGGACTGGATTAAAGAGAGCTATATTATAATTCTCCAGATGGCCTGGGACAGGGAATTCTTTGACAGGCTCACGGGTAAGTATACTTATACAGATGTACTGAAAGAAGGGATTCAGCTTTTTGGAAACATAGATGTCTACGGGATCTGGCCAACATGGCCCCGTCTCGGTCTTGATCAGCGAAATCAGTGGGACTTATACAGGGACTTGCCCGGTGGAACACCGCAGCTAAGAAATATTGCACGGATGGCACGTCAGTCGGGTACAAAGTTTTTTATAGCTTATAACCCATGGGATAACAGCACCAGACAGGAGAATCACTATAAAGGAATGGCACAGCTTATTTCTGAAACAGAAGCTGACGGTGTTGTCCTCGATACGCGCGGTAGTTCGAGTAAGGAACTCCAGGCCGCTGCCGACAGTGTTAGAAAAGGAGTCGTGATGTACTCCGAAGGAATGGCTGTCCCCGGAGATATGCCAGGAATTATTGCCGGAAGGGTTCATAATGCCATCTTTTTAAGCCCGGAATTGAATCTCAATAAACTTATAAAACCTGATTTTTCAATTTTCAGGGTTTGTGATGTTGGGGAGGATGTAATTCACAGGGAAATTGCAATTGCTTTTTTCAACGGCTACGGGACGGAGCTTAATATGTTCCGCCCTGGGGGTAGAGATGAAAACTATTCTAATGATCTTACCTTCCTTGCATCGACTACATTCATCCTCAGGCAAAATAACGATGCTTTTCTTGATTATGACTGGACCCCTTTGCTTCCGACCAGTCTTGATAAAGTTTATGTAAATAGGTGGAAATCAGGAGAAAAAAAGATCTATACCATTTTAAATATGAGACCTGAAGGGATTAATGGAAATCTGTTTGAAGTTGATACAACTAATGGGAAACACTTTGTATCAATATGGAATCATGAAAACCTGGTGCCGGTGTATGAAAATGGAAAATATTTTTTGCCAGCTGATGCACACGGCTGGCACAAATCATTTTCAGGCACAAGAAATGAAGGATCTGTTGATTGTATTGGCGAATTTCCTGATCTGATCCAAGCGAAGATGGCAGGGGATTCAATAAAAATAATATCGAATGGTGTAAAAGACATATTAATCTGGAAAGGAAATCCTTCTTATCAGGCAATTCATAAGGAGATCAGAATATCCCGAGACACAACCATCAGGGTAAAAGATCTGTTTGGTTATTATGAGGGAAAAATAGTTCTTCAGCTGATTGAGAACAAAAGATTAAAAGATGAAAATATTCTGAAAACTATGGGAGGGAAGCCCTGGATAATCAGTAAAGTAAATCGTACTACAGCATCCCAGAAGATACCTTCAGATATGGTTTTAGTGCCGGGCGCACTTTTCTCATTTTCCGTATCTGCCAACGATGATTTTATTAAATATCCGGAGGTAAATGACAACATCGTAAAGATTGATAGTTTTCTGATAGATAAATATCCTGTAACGAATGATCAGTATTATGATTTTTTGATAAGTTCCGGTTACCATCCAGCTGATACCACCAGGTATTTGCATGAATGGAAATCGGGAATGATTAAACCTGGTCAGGAAAAGTATCCGGTGGTTTATTTAAGTTATGAGGATATGACAGCTTATGCGAAATGGGCACAAAAACGACTTCCTACTCAGGCAGAATGGCAGCTTGCCGCGCAGGGAACCGATAAGCGGAAATGGCCATGGGGTGATGAATTTCATGGCACATACTGTAATAACTCATTTGACAGACCAACACCTGTTGATGCATTTTCAAAAGGCCAAAGCCCATACGGTCTCCTCGATTTGGTGGGGAATGTATGGCAGATGACAAATGATATGTATTTTAACGGAACAAATTATTTCACGGTAATACGTGGAGGCAGTTATTTTAGGCCTGAGTCAAGCTGGTGGTATATCCAGGGTGGTCCCCAGGCACTTGACAAAACCCAGATGTTACTGCTTGTATCCCAAGGTTTCGACAGAAGCCCTACGCTAGGGTTCAGGTGTGTGAAGGATGTTGATAGGAAGAATTTTAAAGATAAGAAGCAAAAGTAACACGATTCCATCCAGCCAATCTTAATGGTGGCTGGTTCTCTTCACTAGTATTACACTTTCAGCTTTTTCTCGATTTCGTTAATCTGGTTTCTGAAATGCTTATCAGTATCAATAAGATTATTTACTGTTTTACAGGCATGCAGAACAGTTGCATGATCTTTGCCTCCTATATGCGAGCCAATACTGGCCAGAGAGGCTTTTGTAAGGCTTTTGGAGAAATACATCGATACCTGACGGGCCTGGACAATCTCCCTCTTTCTTGTCTTTCCCTGTATAAGTTCAATCGGAATCTTATAATAATCACAAACAATTTTCTGAATGTACTCGATAGTAATTTCCCTTTTGGCAGTGCTGATGAGTTTTTCAACCATCTGTCGTGCCAGATCGAGGGTAATTTCTTTTCTGTTAAGTGTAGACTGTGCATAAAGTGATATTAGTACAGCCTCAAGCTCCCTGATATTGTTTGAGATGTTGACAGCAAGAAACTCAAATATCTCATCTGGCAGCTCAATTCCGTCATTATAGGCTTTTTTCTTCAGAATGGCCAGTCTTGTCTCATAGTCGGGTCGCTGGAGATCAGCCTGAAGGCCCCATTTAAATCTTGAAAGAAGTCTTTGCTCCATACCCTGAAGCTCCACAGGAGGTCTGTCGCAGGTAAGGATTAGCTGTTTGCCTGATTGATGCAAGTGGTTGAATATATGGAAGAAAGTATCCTGTGTCTTTTCTTTTCCAGCAAATTCATGAACATCATCCAGAATGAGAACATCAATCATCTGATAGAAATGGAGGAAGTCATTTTTATTATTGTTTCTGACTGACTCAACAAACTGGGTTTGAAACTTATTTGCATTCACGTACAATACTGTTTTATCGGGATGTTTCTCTTTTACAAGAATGCCGATAGCTTGTGCCAGATGGGTTTTCCCGAGTCCTGAATCTCCATAAATCATCAAAGGATTGAATGCCGTTCCTCCGGGATTATTTCCAACGGCAATACCTGCTGATCTGGCAAGCCTGTTGCATTCCCCTTCTACATAATTGCTAAAATTATAATCAGGATTGAGTTTAGGGTCAAAATGTACTTTTTTAATTCCGGGAATTACGAATGGGTTTTTTATTGAGGGTTGGGTAACATCGAAAGGAACCTGAACGGGCTTGTTATTAAGGTCTGTTTTGTTTCTTGAAGGATATCTTACAGTATAAGGTTTACCATCTGAATAATTATTATTCTCCATAACGACATTATACTCGAGCTTGGCATCAGTTCCTATTTCACGTCTGAGAGTTTTCCTCAGGATATCAATATACTGTTCTTCAAGATATTCATAAAAAAACGGGCTTGGTACCTGAATGGTAAGTACATTGTTTTCAAGCTTGAGCGGGATTATTGGTTCAAACCAGGTCTTGTAACTGATGGATGGAATGATGTCCCTGATTATTTGAAGACAGTTATTCCATACGTCATTATGTGACTTATTCATGAAAATTATTTTTTTAAAAAATTTCAAGGTTAGAATCAAGCCGATTCACGTAGCAATATTTGTAAAAAAAAAACT
>PMIL01000208.1:0-1654 GCA_003157075.1 Bacteroidales bacterium
GTTCATTGATTATGAAGTACTTCCAGTTACCAAAAAGGCGAAGATAATTGATCTGACAACCGGAAAGGAAGTACCAGCCCAGATGCTGAATAAGCGAGCAGAAGGTGCTTACTGGGTACTGGAGGTCAGTGATATACCGGCTCTGGGATACAAGGCCCTTAAGATTGATGTTTCCGGTGAGGAACCGGCTTCGGTCGCAGGAACAAATGTTGAAATACTGGAGAATCAGTACTATAAGATAGTGATCAACAAATCGACGGGATCTGTCAGCAGCCTGTATGACAAAGAGCTTAAGCAGGAGCTGGCTGACAGCAAGAATCCTTATAACATTGGACAGGCAATAAGGGAGACCTCCGCAAAGAGGGATATTCCTCCCTATACCCGCATCTCCGTTTCGAACATCAGGATTGAAGTAGGTACAAATGGTCCTGTGTGGGAGAGTGTTAAGATCTCGGCAGACCTGCCCGGATGCGAGACAGGAATCGAAAATCTGCCAAAAGGAATCAATCTGGAGATCCGTCTCTACAAGAATGTGAAGAAGATCGAGTTTAAATATATGGCCCGGAAGCTCATTATAACGGACCCGGAAGCCCTGTATGTTGCTTTCCCCTTCTCTCTGCCTGATTCGAGGATAGTATTCGAGACAATAGGAGGGATCCTCAGTCAGGGTCAGCAGCTTCCAGGATCATCGACCGACTGGAATGCTGCACAGAATTTTGTGTCTGTACGCGGTAAAAAGGGTCAGATTGTTGTGGTAAGTAATGAGGCTCCGCTCTGGCAGTTCAGCGATTTCAACATGGCAAAATGGGAGCGTATACCCAAACAGGGTAAGACATGGCTCTATTCCTATGTTATGAACAATTACTGGATGACAAACTTTCGGGCATTCCAGGAAGGAGCTTTCAGCTGGAGCTATCAGCTTACTTCATCAGCTGATACAACCAACACCTTTGCAACAAAGTATGCCTGGAATGAAAGGAATCCATTCCCCACCAGGACTTTCCCTGCCGGTGCGAATGAGCTTAAAACTACATCGCTCGAGACACTGAAGATCACAGGGCCTGCAAATGCGATGCTTGTTAACAGCAGGCCTGCTTTTAAAGGAAAGAATTCAATCCTTCTTCATTTCCGTGAACTCGAGGGCAAAGATGCTGAAGTAAATCTCGGTTCTGCAATTCCGGGTCAGACGATCAAAAGAATGGTAGAGGTTAATGCCACCGGCAAGGAGATCGGTCAGCCTTTGAAAACAGTTCAGCTGAGACCTTACGAAGTGAGGTTTTTTGAGGTTGAGTTCTAGTATTTAGTTCCTCTCAGAAATATAATTAATTAAATATGACCTCACGAGAACGAATCCTTTCAGCCATAGACCACAGGCAGCCCGACAGGGTCCCTGTAGACATCGGGGCAACACCAAGTTCAGGAGTTTCGATGGTTGCATACCAGAACCTCATCAATTACCTCGGAATGCATCATCTTAAAAACCAGGTTTATGATGTGATTCAGCAGGTTACACAGCCCGAAATGGAATTCCTCGACCATTTCAAAGTTGATGTTGTTGATGTCGGAAGATTCTTTAACACGGCTGATGACTACTGGCAGAAGCTTGAACTCATTAAGGGCTACCCTGCCTTCTATCCGAAATGGTTTAATCCTG
>PMIL01000208.1:1720-5184 GCA_003157075.1 Bacteroidales bacterium
CCATTCGACTGGCTCGATGACAAGGATTTCTGGAAGATGCTCAGGGAAAAGGTTCTCAGGGAGAGGGAAAAATCAGACAAAGCCTTTCTGATTGGTATCGGCTGCAATCTCTTCGAGTGGGGTACCTTCCTCCGTCGTATTGATAATTTTCTCATGGACCTCTACCTGGATCCTCCGAATGTCCATCGGCTTCTGGATAAGCTGCTCATCGGGCATATGGAATTCCTGGCAAAGATCTGTGAATCGGTCGGCGATATTGTCGACATTATCAAATTTGGGGATGATCTTGGAACAAATACCGGTCCGTTTATGCCAAGGGAGAAATATGATGAATTTTTCGGCCCAAGGCATAAAATGATGACTGACTATGTTAAGGCGAATTCATCAGCCCATACTATGCTGCATGTCTGCGGAGGCATTTACGAACTCATTCCGGGACTGATTGATGCAGGTTTTGAGATCATTAATCCAGTGCAGGTCAATGCCGTCAACATGGAACCTGAGAGGTTGAAGAAGGAGTTTGGGAATGATCTTACTTTCTGGGGTGGAGGGGTAAATACGCAGAGTGTCCTTAACCAGGCTACTCCTCAGCAGGTCAGGGATCATGTGAGGCACAACATCGAAATCTTCAGCAAGGGGGGAGGGTATGTCTTCAATACTGTCCATAATATTTTGCCGGATGTTCCTCCTGAAAATATTTTGGCTATGTTCGAGGCGGTGGATGAATTCCGCTCTCCGCTAAACCGGTAAATCGTGAAAAACAAGTACTTTTAACACATTCAATGAAAAAAACTCTCTTTCAGCCTGACTACACAAATCTTCTCGAGGTACTTCATAATCATCGCCCCAAACGTCTGCCACTTTACGAACATCATATTGATCCTCCATTCATTTCCAAAGCAATTGGCGAGGAGATGGATCCGGCAAACCTTTCTGCGAAAGAATTAATCGATTATTACAGGAAAGTGATCGGATTCTGGAAAGACATGACATATGACGGGTTTGATTTCGAGGCTGCGATATGTGATATTTTCCCGGGTCATGGTGCAATAATGGGAGGGATGCCGGGACCAATACAATCAAGAGAAGATTTTGAAAAGTATCCATGGAAAGATATTCCAGTCATCTTCAGGGAGAAATACACGCCTCATTTTGAGGCAATAAGGATGACACTTCCGATTGGCATGAAAGCTTATGGAGGATGCGGATATGGAATTTTCGAGGCTAGCCAGGACCTTGTCGGCTTTGAACCTTTATGCCTTATGCAGTGCTTGGATCCTGATCTGTTCAGGGACATTTTCATCAGGATAGGCGACTTGTGGATGGAGCTATGGAGCTGGGTCATTGAAAATTATCACGACCTGTTTGTGTTNNAGGCAGCACATTTTGCCGCATTATAAAAGGGTTATTGATCTTGTACATAAATCCGGAAAGAAATTCCTTCTCCACAGCTGCGGCTGCATCTTTCCTCTGATGGATGAAATAATAGATCTTGGAATTGATGCCAAGCATTCAAATGAGGATCAAATAGCGCCATTTATCGAATGGATTGAAAAATATTCCTCCAGGATCGGCCTCTTTGGGGGATTTGATCTTAATTTGCTGATTCTTAAAAGTCCGGACGAGGTTTATAATGAAGTTCTGGAAAAAGGGACTCTATATCGGAAAAAAGCCAATGGTTATGGTCTGGGATCTGGAAATTCAATTCCAGGTTATATTCCTGTTGAAGGATTTCTTGCTATGGTTGAAGCCTCCAGCGAGATACGTAAAAGAGAATTGACATCACCATACATAAGTTGCTACTGAACCGGCATCAAGAGAGGTTGTTACATTTTTATTGCCAAACATTATATTGAAGGATTGGGTTGAACCAGCCTCGTTTAATACAATCAGCACTTTTTTGCCTTCTGGTGTCTTATAGGCTACATTTGATAAATTTGCTAGAGTTGAAGAACCAATTCTTACAGATCCTGTTTTTACAAATTTGGAAGCATGGGCAATAATATAGTAGGAAACATTCCTGCTGATATTTGTACCTATAGTGACTGCCCCAAGGCATGTAGAACAGCCACCCTGCGTATGTGGCTGATAATGAGGATCAGATGCAAGGTTCCACTCCAGTACATTTTTGCTCCAGTTCGAAGGAGCTCCGATAATTAGGTTTCTGACATGCCATTTCAGGTCGGCAGAAAAATTGTTGGCAGCGCTGCCTCCAACCCATTCCTCAGTAAAGTAAACGTTTTTGTCAGGATATGCATTATGGACCGTAGAAAGTGCAGATATATCACCGCCATAAAGATGAAAAGCAGATCCGTCAATATACTGCCGGGCATCAGCATCATTTAAAACAGTTATAGGATAATTCGGATGATCGCAGTTATGATCAAAAATAATGATTTTGGTAGCAAGATTGGCGGATTTAAAAGCCGGGCCAAGGAAATTTTTCACAAAATCAGCCTGTTCTGTTGCTGACATGACCATGCTGGGGTTATTTCCACCGTATTCAGGTTCGTTCTGAATTGTAATTGCATCGAGTATAATTCCATTGGCTTTCATAGCCTGAAGGTATTTTACTAAATAATTTGCGTAAACTCCATAGTATGCGGGTACCAAAGAACCTCCTATTGAACTTTTGTTTGTTTTCATCCATGCAGGTGCGGACCAGGGAGATCCCAGGATCTTTATGTCCGGATTAATAGTCAGAATGGATTTCAGCACAGGGATAAGATCATAAGTGTCAGGTGTAATGTCAAAATTTGTGAGATTCACATCTGTCGAATTCGGATCAATATTATCATATGAAAAAACATTTGAATTCAGGTCCGAAGAGCCGATGCTGATGCGCAGGTAACTAATTCCTATAAAAGTACTGTCAGAAGCAAAAAGTTCTTTTAAAAGTTTATTGCGGTCAGTTGCAGGAAGACGGTTTATCAGATAAGCGCTTCCTCCGGTTAAAGCAAATCCGAAGCCATCTATGGTCTGGAAAGTTTGAGTGGAATCAATAGCTATGGAATTACCTGAAGCAGGTAAGGTGCTGAAATTCAATGCAAGATTCTGTCTCTTAAATCTGATGGATGA
The DNA here is from genome assembly GCA_003157075.1 of Bacteroidales bacterium. Lineage (GTDB taxonomy): Bacteria > Bacteroidota > Bacteroidia > Bacteroidales > VadinHA17 > LD21. The sequence continues at coordinate 4,799 of PMIL01000208.1, forward strand.
ATCTGATTTTGTCAGCCAAAGGATAACATCCGTCTTTACAAAAGTTTCCGGACCTGATATTTTCGTTGTATCGATCGGCGACTTAACATCCTTCTTCACTTTGGAACAGCTGCCGATGCTAAGTAAAACCAATATACTGAATATGCCTGAAACCGAAAGAAGATATGATTTAGTGCTCATGCCTGGAATTATATATTTAGTTAATAACCTGATTTTTAAGGTAAACGAAAGACCTGTTATTGATAAACTCTTACATAATCAACTTTCATACGCTGTGGAAATGAGGTAGACGAATTCGGATTGCCTGGCCAATTGCCTCCCTATGAAACAAATATCTTTTCACCTTATACCTGTCAGAGTCCATGACGAAAGTTAATTATTTTTTT
>PMIL01000330.1 GCA_003157075.1 Bacteroidales bacterium
ATGGATTTTGTTATCATCGAATGCTGAATCATTTCGCCGTCTTTCAGTCCGAGCTTATCCATAATGCCGGCAATTCTCTCCGAACCAAACAATCTCATAAGCTCATCTTCAAGTGACACAAAGAACTGCGATGAACCCGGATCTCCCTGTCTTCCCGACCGGCCTCTCAGCTGACGGTCAACTCTCCTTGATTCATGTCTTTCTGTGCCTATGATCGCCAGTCCACCAGCCTTCCGGACATCCTCAGTAAGCTTTATGTCGGTACCTCGCCCTGCCATGTTTGTTGCTATGGTGATCGTACCTGTTTTACCTGCTTCTGCAACAATCTCAGCTTCCCGCTGATGCAGCTTTGCATTAAGGACATTGTGTTTCAGACCTTTCATCTTGAGCATCCTGCTGAGAAGTTCGGAAATTTCAACTGAAGTAGTTCCAACCAGTACTGGTCGTCCAAGACGGTTCATCTCAGCAATTTCGTCGATTACAGCATTGTACTTTTCCCTCTTGGTTTTATAAACGAGATCTTCCCTGTCAAGTCTGATGACCGGTTTGTTGGTAGGAATAACAACTACATCCAGTTTATAAATATCCCAAAGCTCTCCTGCCTCAGTTTCAGCGGTTCCAGTCATCCCTGCAAGCTTATGATACATCCTGAAATAATTCTGAAGAGTTATTGTGGCATAAGTCTGGGTCGCATCTTCAACTTTGACATTTTCTTTTGCTTCAATAGCCTGGTGCAGACCGTCTGAATACCGTCTTCCTTCAAGTACACGACCTGTTTGTTCATCGACGATTTTTACTTTATTGTCGACTACGATGTATTCGGTATCACGATCAAAAAGCGTCCATGCTTTGAGCAATTGTGTCATTGTATGGACCCTTTCCGATTTAACCGAGTAATCTTGCAGAAGCTCATCTTTTATCTTCAGTTTCTCATGATCTGACATTTCAGATTTCTCTATATCGGCAATCTTGGAACCAACATCCGGAAGAATAAAAAAGCTGACATCCTCGACAGAGTCAGAGATCAAATCTAATCCCTTTTCAGTCAACTCGATAGAATTTGCTTTTTCGTCAATTATAAAGAATAATGCATCCGTGGCTTTTGGCATCTCCTTGCTATTATTCTGCATATAGAAGTTCTCCGTTTTGAGCAGAAGAGATTTATTACCCTCCTCACTGAGGTATTTGATAAGTGCATTATTCTTTGGAAGTCCTTTATAAGCTCTCAGCAGGAGAAGGCCTCCCTCTTCATTTTTATTTTCTGCAATCAGTTTTTTGGCATCAGCAATTATCTGTGTTACAAGCTTTTTCTGTGCAGCTACAAGTTTGTCAACTTTAGGCTTTAGCTCATCAAATTGCTGGGTATCGCTCTTGGCTGTTGGACCTGAAATAATCAGAGGTGTACGTGCATCATCAATAAGAACGGAGTCAACTTCATCAACAATAGCATAATGGTGTTTACGCTGGACAAGATCCTCAGGGTTGATTGCCATATTGTCCCTCAGGTAGTCGAAACCAAATTCATTATTTGTCCCGAATGTAATATCAGCATTATAAGCTTTACGCCTGTCCTGAGAATTGGGTTGGTGTTTATCAATACAGTCAACTGTCAGGCCATGAAACTCGTATATCGGCCCCATCCATTCAGAGTCACGTTTTGACAGATAATCGTTAACCGTAACTATATGAACACCTCTTCCGGCAAGAGCATTCAGGAAAACAGGCAGCGTCGCAACAACGGTTTTTCCTTCACCTGTTCCCATCTCAGCAATTTTGCCCTTATGGAGAGCAACACCTCCATTAAGCTGAACATCATAATGAATCATGTCCCAGGTGATCTCATTACCACCGGCAATCCACTTATTGCTCCAGATTGCCTTGTCATCTTTGATAGTTATGCTTTCTCTTGTGGCAGCCAGATCCCTGTCAAATTGTCGTGCAGTAACCTCTAAAAAACTGTTTTCCTTAAATCGTTTCGCAGTCTCCTTTACGATGGCAAATGATCTTGGTACCAGCTGATCAAGAGTAGCTTCAAGTTTTTCATTAATCTGTTTTTCAATTTTATCTATTTCATTATAAAATTCTTCTTTGAGATATACATCCTCTTCAATTTCAGCTCTTTCCCGAAGTGATTTTATTTCATTTTCATCACCCTCAATACTTGCGTGAATCTCTTTTCTTATCTCTTGTGTCAGATCCCTTAATTCGTCATTTGACAGGTTTCCCAATTTATCATATTCACCATGAATTTTATCGATATAAGGATTAATCTCCTTCAAATCCCGTTCATATTTATTACCTAGAAAAAGGCCCAATACACTATTTATAATGCTCATTTTAAGGTGTCTTACAGTTATTTCAAAATTTTCAGCAAAATTAGCTTTATTTTCCGATAAAGGATTCCCAAAAATCACTTTATGCAAAAACCCCGCCATTTTTGCGGGGTTTCAATTTTTATTTTATAAGACTGTACTTAATCGTCTTAATACCGTCATCCAGGTATAGTAATATAATATACATTCCGGGCGGCGAATCTGAGATATCAATCAGTGTTTCCGGCGATCCTGATGTCTTTGAGTCGATAAGACAGATTCCTGTTGCATTAAAGACTTTGTAATGAAGTGGTTTATAACCGCTCTGATTTTGAGTATCATAACTTAGTTTAATAAGCCCTCTGCCCGGATTAGGATATAACTTTATCTGATGTGTTGTAACTTCACTAATGGCATCAACCAGCGGTCCTATATTCAGATCCTCTATTACCCATCCCCATCCATTGGCAAAAGGATCGGAATATAACCTGAACCGAACCAGCATAGTATCCCCTGCAGAAATATTGGCAGACGGACGATACAGGAAAGTATGCTTTCGAAGTAAAGATTCATTCCCAACAAATGTTGAGTTGTCTCCTGATATACTACTGTTATAGGCTGTCAGCCAGTCCGGGAATAAAGTACTGCTGTACCCGTCTATCAGATTAAACCATGTTTTACCAAAGTTCTTTGATCCTTCCACAATTACATAATCATAAAAACCCGATGACCCGAAAACAGCACCTGTTTCTCCAGGCTCTACAAGGGCAATCTCGTTGTAACTGAATAACATACCTGTCTCATCAAGTTTAAGAGGATGTCTTAATATTGAAGTATATTGTATGCTTTGGTTCTCAGTATCGGGGCTCTCATACGGGTGCTTTGAATTAAGGCCATATTTGCTGAAGCCTGCAGGCTTGGAAACACTAAATCCGATATTGAAAAAGTCGGGTGCTGCCTCTGAAAAGTCAGTGGAATAATTTGTTAGTGTCGATGTTAATTCTTCAATGTTTGTAACCAAAAATCCGGTTTTTGGATATGAAGCAAGATTTGGAATTCGGGCTGTATCAACTGCGTATAGTTTGTATTCTATCGAGTCCTGTCCTTTCAAGGACAGAGGTCGTGCGCTTAATATAACACTGTAATTGTCACCGCTTGTGTTTTTCAAACGAACAAATTTTGAAGGACCATTATTAAGTCTGTATTCAACATATACTGAATCTATGCCAAGGTTATCGGTCGCAACTGCAATAAACTTTATTGAATCGACTGACTGTAGATAATATTTTACAGGAGTATGGGTTATGACAGGCTTTACAGTATCTGTTCCGATAAATACATGGTAGCGTGTGTTTGAGAGCTTAAGTTTAGGAACATCTTTAATTAAGGATGGAGAATTGTATGTTCTTTTAAAATTATCCTCAACAAAGAAATAATATTGCAATAACGAATTATATGAAGGAATATTAATTACTGTATTATATGTATCGTTGGAAAGCGGTGAACTCAGATAGAGAGAATCGAATGTAAGAAATTTATTAAAGGAGAAAACCACGCCAACCTTATTATGATTGTACAAAGTATCTGATTTGATAATAGCTGAGAGCTGGAGCTGAGGAAGATGTGCTTCAGTATCTTTAATAGTATTATGGATGATTCTTGTATGGATCCACCCCAGATCTCCAAGGATGGAAAATATATAATTACCAGGATTATGAATAGCTTCACCAAGGTCGATAAACGGATTCATCAGAGAGTTTACCCTGGGTGTTGAAGTGTCGAGATGTGATAAGCTTGAACCGGAATCCCATGTGGGAGGAGCATACAATCTTGCTCTGGAGGCAAAATTAGGAGTCACCGATGCTGCATACTTTCTCAGAAGAGGTCCATTAAAATAAACCTGGTTACCTGTAAGCTGATTTTCAAGAAGGGTTGAATTATTAGGGATCTTAAGTGTATCAGTTAATCTGACTCCGTTGATATTTTCTATAAAAGTATCATATATCATCGGAAGAGTACCTAGACCCCATGTGCCCACCGTTCCGGTCACGTCAAAGCTGTCGTAGAAACCAAGTCCGTGGCAGATCTCATGAATTACAACTGTGACCAAATCATACTTCGTAGAAGGAGTGTTTCCGTCAGTTCCAAGATACCAGTTTATTGAACTGTTCACCGACATTGAAATCTCACCCGATAATCCGTCACTCAGGTTTTTTCCAGACATCTTTTCTGCAAGAGCAACAGGGTAAAATGACAATGGGTTCGGAGCATCAATGCCCCATCCTCCAATAAATCTTGAAATGGAGGTCTGGGCAAGTACTCCCGCTGTTGAAATATTTTGCCAGGTTGCCTGAATTGTGAATTTTGTATCCGCCGGAAGCAGTGCTTCCAAGATTGATTTAGCATACTGCATGGCAGTTATTGCCTGATTTGTAAAACCAGTATAACTGATAGTTATTTTCCCTCCCCCTTTTGGACCGGATTTCCTGAGAAACGAAGCCGGAGGCGGAATATAAAACTTGTTTACTTTATTGCTCCCGTAACAGGTGCCTGTCGGAGAGGAATTATTTATACGGTCCTGTCCCTTTATAGGAAAAAGGGTACTATAAATAAACAGGATTATAAAGAGAGATAGAAGTCTCTTCATGGTTTATTCGTGGCATTTGATGCTGATTTTCTCAGACCGACTATATCTCTGTCAAATTCATACATATTATTTTTCCCGACCAGTCGCAGTTTGTCAAGAATGATCCTTACTGATGCCTCTTCTTCAACCTGCTCCATAACAAACCATTGCAGAAAATTGTGAGTATTAAAATCTTTCTCATCCAGAGTTAGCGCAACAATTTCGTTTATACTTGCTGTGATAAACTCTTCGTGCTTTAAAACTTCTTTAAAAATGTCCTCGACATTTTTATATTCGGCCTGGGGTTTTTTAAGAGCTGGTATAACAGCCTTACCTCCTCTTTCATTAATGTACTTAATGAACTTGAGCATGTGGCCCCGTTCTTCGTCTGACTGGTTATACATCCAACCTGCAACTCCGCTCAGACCATTTGTTTCTGCCCAGGATGCCATAGCAAGATAAAGGCTTGCGGAATAACCTTCCCTTTCTACCTGTCTGTTACAGATATCTTCTACTTTTTTGTTTAACATATGTATAAGCTTTTATAGGTTTAACTATTAACATAAATTTTATGTATGTTGTTCATTATCCAATAGCTGTTCAATCTTTACAATCAGATCTTTGATTGAGAAAGGTTTCGAATAAATTGCATCTGCCCCAAGAGCTTTTGCTAGTTTGAGATAACTTCCGGGCCCCACTTTGCCTCCTCCTGATATTGCAATGATCTTTATCGTTGGCTTTAATTCCCTGAGCCTAATAACTACTTTAATTCCGTCTTCCTCAGGCATAATAAGGTCGGTAACCACCAGGTCTGTAATAAATGGTTTAAAATGCGAGATAGCCTCCTTGCCATTTTCTGCCTCCTGAACTGTATAGCCTTTTCTCAGCAGTGACATCTTAAGCATCTCTCTCAGCTCTTTATCATCCTCTACAATTAAAATTCCCGGCATCTCTTTGGTACAAGTTTTTGATTAATATTTAGTTTATCTCAATAAGTCCTGAATTGCATTTCTGATTTCTTTCAATGAAACGGGTTTATTCAACTGCTGATATATAATTCCCGAATTTAGTAAATTTTTATCCGATATCTCCTGATTCTGATCGGTGATCAGTATGCAGGGTGTAAGAATTTTCTGACTTACGAATATTCTGACCAGATCTTCCGGGTTGATCTGCTTTGAATCGCTCATATAAATTATCAGATCAGGCCGTTCACTGATGCTGTTCATAACTTTAACAAAATTCTTCCTGTCGGATATAAAAATCAGCTCATAACCTGCACTTTCTAATGCAAGTGATAATATCCGGGATTCGTATTTGTTGCCTGTAATAAACAATATTTTTTTCAGAATATTCTTCTTTTCCCTAATTGCTGAATATCTTTTAGAAACAGGCAGATAAACAAGAAACTCCGAGCCTTCCGATTTCTTGCTTGAAACGAGTATCTCACCTTCCATTTCGGTTACTATACCGTGTATCACTGATAAACCAAGACCAGTGCCTTTCCCCACCTCCCTGGTTGTAAAGAATGGCTCAAATATCCTTCCAATAACAGATGGTTCCATTCCCTCTCCTGTGTCTTTAAAGCTCAGCAGCACGTATTCGTCTGCGATAATAGCCCTGTTTAGCTCATGCTTAACAAATTCCCGTTTAACTACTTCAATATTTACTGACAGCGTACCCCCTTCTTCTTCCATCGCCTGTATTGCATTAGTCATGAGGTTCAGAAAGACCCTGAATAACTGGGTAGGATCTGCGAGAACATTTGCGTTCATTTTGGGAATCCAGCTCTTTAAGACAATATTTGGGGGTATCGATGATTTTACAAATCCAAAAGTCTCTTTAAGAACCTCTGATACATTTATCAGAACTTTCTCCTGTTCTACATGTCTGCTGAATGTAAGTATTTGATTAGTTATTGATTGAGCTTTTCTTACTGCTCCCTGTATCTTGCTGACTTTATCTGATAATTCTGAGTCTTTGGGCAAATCGTCCTGCAACATTTCAGAGTAACCTGAAATTGTTGCAAGAATATTATTAAAATCGTGAGCAATACCTCCGGCAAGCGATCCTATAGTTTCAAGTTTCTGAGCCTGGAGAAGCCTGTTCTCAAGCATAAGTTCTCTCGAACAATCCTCAACCGCAAAATCGATGTAAACCGGTCTGCCTGACCCGTTAACAGCCAGAAAACCGCTTACCCTGCAGGGAATTTCTTTACCGGAGCAGTTTTTAAGGGAGACTCTTCCGAAGTTCTGAGTATGATCTGAGGCCAGCTGGTACATCTGAATTTCGAAAAGTTCTTCCTCCTGATAGAAACTCCTGAGATTCATTTTTGAGATAGATTGTTCATCCTGGCACTCGGCAATACTTAAAAAGGCCTTATTTGCATGTATTATTCTGCCGGTAGGATCGCATCTCAGAAAGCCGATAGGAAGATTGGATTCAAACTTTCTGAGCTCTTCCTCTTTCTCAATTACAGCCTGTTTTGTGTTCTTAAGATCGTGAATATCGAATGTTTCTGCAAGAAGATGCGTTATTTTACCGGGCTCAGTTGACAAAGGCCTGAAAACAACTTCAAAATGCCTTGTACCGGATTTTGGAGTAAAAAATGATGCTTCATACTGGACGGTTTCTCCGCTAAAGCAAGTGTCGACATTTTTCTTTATATCATTTTGAAAAGTATCGTGCCCCCATACATCTCCCATTGATTTCCCGAGTATAGTATCGAGAACTACCTGATGTGCATCGCAGAACGTTGAGTTAACTTTTTCATATATATATTCACGGTTAATGATCGTAATCATCGACCTGGAATGATTGATAATCTGATCCGAAATTTCCTTCTCTTTAGAAAGAAATTCAAGATAATCGTTGCGGTCAGGGATTTCAGGTTTTTTTTTCAATTGGTTAGTTTTATTTTGGCATGACCACTGAGTAAAATGACTCTTTAGTTCCTAATTGATTTTCGAGCATTATTTTATGTTATATCAAGATTAAAGGTTTTCTTCATTTCTTTTAAAATAGGATATTTATTAGTCAGATAATTTAGTTTTTGTTCGTCAGAGTACAGTATTTCATTCGATTCGGTAAGGTCTATTATTGTTTCAATTTCAATACCGGACATGATGAACTTCCTTTCAAGATAACTTACAAGTTTCGGTCTGTAGTTTAAAATAAATATATCCTTCTGTGCGGCATTGCTCAGATGGATCCTGATAGTCTGATCATCCTGCAACTCCGGCTTGATGGATTTAAACATACTCACGATCCTGTTGCCTTCGCCTTTAAATTGATCGGTAAATTCCTGCCATGCAATTTCAAATGACTGAGGAGTAAACTCCTCCAGTGGTGCCAGATGAGCCTCCGGTTCATTAACTAAAGACTTTTCCTCTATCTTATTTGCCGGATTGCTGTCATCAGAAATGATATCCTTAATTGAGAATGTTTTAGATGGTTTTTCGATAACAGGATCGTGCTTCCCCGACGCCATTTCCAGATTAGAAGCTGTTTTCTCAGTATGCTTACTATCCTGTCGTATGATCTCTGATTTTGATGGCAGAGGAAGCTCTTCTTCCTTTTTTTTCAATTGCCCCGGATCAGACTTTTTTTTTTCAAAAGATTCCTCAGATTCGCTCATTAATCTGCACAATCTGATGAGTGATAACTCTATATGCAATCGTGGATTCTTGCTGCCTTTATAAGCGAGATCACAGTTATTGCCTATTTCAAGTGCTTTGAAGAGGAAATCCACCGGACAGCTTCCTGTTTGCTGAACATATCTTTTCTTCACGACAGGTGTAGCCTCCAGCAGCCGCAATGTTGATTCGTCCTTGCTTACCAGCAGATCACGAAGATGACTGTTAAGTCCTGAAATGAAATTATGACCGTCGAATCCTTTCTCCAGTACTTCATTAAAGGTAAGAAGAACAGTGGAGACATCACCAGCCATTGCAGCGTCAATGCATCTNNCCGTCAGCTTTCTGACCAATTATATGTAGCGCTTCCTCAGCCGCTGTTATTCCTTCATTTTTAGCCACATACATCAACCTGCCGACTATGTCTTCGATCCTGATCCTGTTGAAATCGAATATCTGGCAGCGTGACAGGATTGTAGGAATAATTTTGTGTTTCTCTGTAGTAGCCAGAATAAAAATAGCATGGGAAGGCGGTTCTTCAAGTGTCTTAAGAAAAGCATTGAAAGCCGATGAAGAGAGCATATGAACTTCATCGATTATATAGATGCTGTATTTTCCGATCTGAGGTGGGATCCTTACCTGGTCATTGAGACTTCTGATGTCCTCAACCTTATTATTTGATGCTGCGTCAAGCTCATGAATATTAAATGATCTGGAGGAATTGAATGACAGACATGATTCACATTCATCACATGCTTCAAGATTGCTTCCCAGATTGCTGCAGTTAATTGTTTTGGCAAAGATCCTTGCGCAGGTTGTCTTTCCGACACCCCTTGGTCCGCAAAACAGATATGCCTGAGCAAGATGATTGTTTTTAATAGCACTTTTCAGCGTATTTGTTATTGAATCCTGGCCAATCACCATATCAAAACTGGCAGGACGGTATTTCCTTGCTGAAACAATAAAGTTTTCCATAGATAGCAGTCGACGTATTTAATAATTCCTGTATACAAATATAGTGAAAAAGGCAAAAGGTAAACTAAAAGACAAAAGACAAATGTAAAAAGACAAAAAAGAAAAATGGAAGAATTATCACAGAGAGTCACTGAGAAGCACAGAGGGCCACAGAGAATAAAATGACTCTGTGCAACTCTGTGAAAACTCTGTGTAACTCTGTGTTAGTTCTTAGTTAATATGGAAAAAAGATAATTTTCCATCATTAATTTTTTGAATAATGCAAAATAGTTGTACTTTTGCGGACCAAAATATATAACTAATAAACAATTAATTACTATGTTGAATCAGTACGAAACCGTTTTCATTGCAACTCCCGTTTTATCTGAGAACCAGATGAAGGAAGCGGTACAGAAATTCAAGAAGGTTATCACCGACAACAGCGGTGAGATCGTTCATGAAGAGAACTGGGGTTTAAAAAAACTGGCCTACCCGATCCAGAAAAAGTCTACAGGCTTTTATTACCTTGTTGAATTTAAAGGTACAGGCGATCTAATCGAAAAACTTGAGGTCCAATATCGACGAGATGAAAGGATCATCAGGTTTTTAACATTCAGGATGGAAAAATTTGCCGTCGAATATGCAGAGAAAAAGAGAAAACAGAAAGAATCAGGAAAAACGAAGGAGGAATAAGATATGGCACAGNNGATCAAGAAAAAGAAATACTGCAGATTCAAGAAAAACAGGATCCGTTATATCGATTATAAAGATCCTGAATTTCTTAAGAAATTCCTGAATGACCAGGGCAAAATTCTGCCACGCAGAATTACAGGTACTTCGCTTAAATATCAGAGGAAAGTGGCAAAAGCCGTTAAAAGAGCAAGACATATCGCTCTTCTTCCTTATGTTACTGACCTTTTAAAATAAGGAGGACACAATATGGAAATTATATTAATACAGGACGTCAATAAGCTAGGGCAGAAAGACGATTTAGTAAATGTTAAAGCCGGATACGGCAGAAATTTTCTTATCCCAAGAGGTTATGCCGTTGCAGCCACTTTATCTGCAAAGAAAATGCATACTGAAAACCTCAGGCAGAGAGCTCATAAGGAAGAGAAGATTAAAATTGCCGCACAGGAAATCGCAAAAAAGATGGAAGGCCTGAAAATAATCGTCGGTGCAAAAACCAGTACTTCAGGAAAAATCTTTGGTTCAGTAAATACTATCCAGATTGCCGAATCGCTGAAAGAAAAAGGATTTGATATTGACCGTAAGAATATTACCCTTCCTGAAGATCAGATCAAGGAAGTCGGTAACTACAAAGCGGTAATCAAACTGCACAGGGATGTAAAAGTTGAAATTGACTTTGAGATACAGGGAGAATAACAATATCCTTAAGAATAAAATAGTGAAGAGACAGGTCTGAGACCTGTCTCTTCTTTTTTATATCATCGCAAATGTCTCTATTTCAAAAAAATTAATCCTAATATGAATCGTGATAATCTTTCCTGCGCTCGTATTTCAGATCACCAAGCACGGCAGCCTTGACCTTGAGTAGAAAGTTCCAGCTTGTCATGGGGCCGTTTGGTATCCAGTTAATAGACATATCCCAGCAATGAAGATCACGAGTCAGACCTATCGTTGTCATAGTTATCTTTTTTGCAGTAAAATCGTATCCGGTGGTGAATGTAGCAGACATCTTTTTAGTAAGGGTAATACTGCCATTACCAATTGAAAGGGATTGGGTAAGAGTCGATCTTAAACCTGATTTTATATAGCTGAGATTGTAGCTGACATTCAATGTCCACGGTACATTGAAAACAGGATAGCCATAGGCATCTTTGGGGCCTGCAGCTCCTACTTTTGTTTGTCCCTGCATATTGGCTCCCGGAAGGTTGTCCTGAAATACCTGTGATGACTGACTGGTATTATTTTGAGTATTGCCAGCGTCGGATTTGTTCTTATCCTTATCTTTCCTGAAAAGATCACTCAGACTGAAATCAACGCTTGCACCAAAATTGGTGAGCCTCATAAGGCCCTTATGCTGAGCGAGTAAGAAAGAATTGACAGGAATACCTAATGTATCTGTTCCATAAAGAGAAAAGCTGCTATTTGCTGATATACCTATATTCTTCATAAGAGTGGTCCTGATCTGCATTGTTACCGGAGCCCATTTAAATTTATCAGCAAAAATATTATAAGATGTATTGATGCTGAAATTATCTATCAGCTTCACCTTCTTTGGTTTTCCCGTTGTATCATTTCTCTCAAATACTTTAGCCTCTACAATATTTACCAGGCTGAAAGAGATATTTCCGCTTTTACTGGCCAGAGATGGTGAAGGATAAATATTACCATCATAAATTGAATATTTCAGATAATTTGGTATTGTATCCACCTGGACCTGCCTGTACATATTCCGCGAAGAGAGACCACTAAGCGAGGGAATAAAATTAAATCCTATTGCAGGCTTAATAACATGACGAATTGACTGAAGACGCGAATTTGGCCTGGTTTCTGAAAAATCATATAAACCAAAAATCTGAGGATTAAAACTCATGCTGATTGAAGGGTTTACTGCCTGGCCATAGAAAAACCCATGAATTGTGTCATTTACAACTGGCACTATCTTATTTTGTATAGGGTCAAAATTAGTGGGATCATATCTTTTAACGATCTTTTGAGTAAATGCTACACCAGAATAAGTCAAGGAAGGGGATATCGAAAAATTCTGGAAAGGACGTATCAGAAGACTTAAAGGAATATCCTGTTTAAAGCCATTTCTCATATGCTTCCAGATATCGGATGTAAAAAGAAGGCTGTCTTTGGTTGCAATCTGGTTATCGAGAGTTGCAGTGTATGAGATTTGAATTTCCTCGTACCACTTCGAAGTACCCGAGCTGTTCTTAGATTTGAAAGGATAAATCCTGCTGATGTTAAAATTTGCTTGCGGAAGATCGAGATTCACCGATTTGGTCTTCATATTCTGCATATGATTTGCGCTGATCGAAAGGTTGAATGGAGTTCCATCCCAGGATTTGGAATAACTTATGCTGGATTGCCGCTGGGTGTTTACATGATCATTAACATTATAACTGTTAGTCCGGTCATACCCGCTTGAGCTCATATTTACACTTGCAGAAAACCTTGAGCCGGGAGATGCTTTCGGATCCTGAGTAAATGTCCAGCCAAGTTTATAATTACTCGACTTATTGTAATCAGCCAGGCCTACATGACCTGCTATATTGTTCGCATAACTGAACATGAAATTACCGCTGTACTTATAAAGCTTTTTATAATCGGTTCTGGCTGTTCCAAGCCAGGAGCCATTCGCGTAGATATTCCCAGTCAAAGACAAATCAAAATAGTCATTTATTGCAAAATAGTACCCTCCTTCAGTAAGAGAAAATCCCCTGGCTACCTCCTCTCCATATCGAGGGATAATTAAGCCTGAGGACGCTCTTTTGGTCTGAATAGGGAAAAAACCAAAAGGAATAATCAGAGGCAATGGAATTCCTTCGAGAACCAGATTGCCTGGTCCTGAAATAATCTTTTTGCCGGGATAAACCCTGGCTTTCGGAAGATTGATATAAAAGTGAGGTGTATCGGCATCACATGTTGAATAGGTACTGCGCGAGATATTAGATGTTCCATCCTCAAGAAGTTTGGTAAAAGCGCTGTGTAACAGTCCCGCATCCTGTTTCGTTACAATATTCTTTATTATAGCTTTGCGGGTTTTGAAATTATAGGTAAGCTCATCTGACGCGAATTCATTTGTCCCCTGTTTAAATGAAGGCTTTCCGGTAACTTTACCGGTGGTGTCCTTTCTGCCAATGGCATAAAGCAGATTGGTGTTCATATTTATAACAATGGAATCGGCTTTAATCTCGAGGTCACCATAGTTGATGACAGCATTCTTGACAAGGATAAATCTCTTATTGATAAGGTCCCTTTTTATTAATTCCGCAGCTTTATAGGTAATTTTTGATTCAATACCGCTCGCCGATGGCTTACGGACTTTGAGAACAGTATCAGTCCTGACTGAATCCTTCTGTATCAATAATGTGTCCGTAACCTGTTTATCTTCCTGAGCGAACAAAGAAAAAGATTGGACCAGGAGAAGGAACAAGATAACTAACCGCTTTTCTGTAAAAAAATACAACTTAAATACTATTTTTGTATAGTTTTTGTGTGATACCCGGATGCATGCGCAAAACTAATTAAAAAACATTAACTTAAAATGAGTACAGGAATTAAAAACGGCAAACTATGTACCTTTAATATATATACAGCAATATTGTTTTTTCTTTTAACTGCCGTCTCGTTGATTTCTATTTCAGCAGCCGGAAACAAATCGGGAAAAGGTTGGGTAATAGTAATTGACCCCGGACATGGGGGTAAAGATTCCGGGGCTTTAGGTTCAAGGAGCAGGGAAAGTGATATTAATCTGGCAATTGCACTGAAGACTGGTGAATACATTGAAAAGAATATAAAGAACGCAACAGTAATATATACCAGGAAAGACGATTCAACAGTAGATCTGAAAGAAAGACCAAAGATCGCAAATAAAGCAAATGCTGATCTTTTCATTTCCATACACTCCAACTCTACCATTTCAAAAAAGGTCATGGGTGCGGAAACATGGGTGATGGGTATTGCAAAAGATGAGGCGAATCTTGAAGTTGCAATGAATGAAAATGCCGTAATGCTTCAGGAAGAAGATTATTCAACTAAATATGAAGGGTTTGACCCTAAATCTTCAGAATCATATATTATGTTCTCACTTACTCAGAAGGTGTTCCAGCAACAAAGCATAAACCTGGCTTCAAAAATTCAGACAGAGTTCAGGGAAAGAGTTAACAGAAATGACCGGGATGTTAAACAGGCAGGTTTCTGGGTATTATATAAAACAACCATGCCAAGTGTCCTGGTAGAAACAGGTTTTATAACTAATCCTGCTGAAGAGGACTATTTGAATTCAAAAGAAGGACAGGACTATCTTGCATCTTCAATTTTCAGAGCCTGCAAAGACTATCTGAATGAGATTGAGAGCAGGAGCGAAATATCTCTAAAGAAAAATCAGGATTCAGCACGTATTTCTAATACTGTTGCAAATACCACTCCAAACGAAAATCCTGAAGCTGGGGAAATATTTTTTAAGGTTCAGATAGCCTCTTCAGTTACTAAGATTGATATGAATCAGGATAATTTCAAAGGAGCCGGAAACGTCACGGAAATAAATGTACAAAATACATTTAAATACTCGACTGGCAACTTTTCAGATTTTGCTTCTGCTGTCAAATACAGAGACAAGATCAAGACATTATATCCAGACGCCTTTATTATTGCAGTACAAGACAACAAAATATTACTTTTACAACAAGCTCTTGAACAAAAAAGAAAAAAACAAAAAGTCAATTAGATGAAAAAGATCTCGAATGAAGTGAAAGTTGGAGCAATTGCATTACTAACCATAGTGGTTTTCATATGGCTCTATAATTTTCTTAAAGGAAAAGATTTTATAAAAAGTACAGCTATTTATTATGCTGTATATGAAAAGGTAGGCGGACTTGCTGAATCTAGTCCGGTTGAAGTCAACGGACATAAAGTAGGAGTCGTTCAATCAGTTGAATTTATCGATCCAACCAGCGGAAAGTTATTGGCAAAATTTTCTGTTAACAAGCATTTTAAGATTCCAAGAAATACTGTGGCTGAGATTGTACCAGTATCTCTGCTGGGTGGCATGAAAGTACAATTTGTTTACGGGGCAGGGCCGGGATTCTATTCTCAAGGAGATACTATTCCCGGGAAGCTTGCAGAATCTCTTATGGATAGAATTGATACTGAAATTTTACCTGTTAAGGAAAAGGTAACCAAGCTGATAGTGTCACTTGATAGTGTTGTACTGTCGGTGAATGAAATATTGAATGTGGATTTCAAAAAAGGACTTACTGGAACTCTTTCAAACCTTAACAGTACCACAGAGAGCCTTGACAAAATTGTCCGTTCAAAAGAAAAAGAGCTTACTGCTACTCTTGATA
Source organism: Bacteroidales bacterium (assembly GCA_003157075.1). Lineage (GTDB taxonomy): Bacteria > Bacteroidota > Bacteroidia > Bacteroidales > VadinHA17 > LD21. The sequence continues at coordinate 15,569 of PMIL01000330.1, forward strand.
ATATCAATACATTCACAAAGATGTTATCAGATAATTCAGGAAAGATGAATAAAACCTTCAGTAATCTGGAATCAATATCCGATACACTTGCTGCTGCTGATATTTATAAATCGGTATCAAACCTGAAATCGAGTCTTGAAAAAGCAGCAACTCTGATGGACAATCTTAATAAAGGCAAAGGAAGTGCAGGTCAGTTCCTAACAAATGATACACTTTATGCAAATATCACCGGTAGTCTTGCCAGTCTAAATGAGCTTTTGAAGGATATGAAGAGCAATCCCAAGCGATATGTCCATTTTTCACTATTTGGCAAGAAATCTTCTCCGTCTAAATAAATTTAGTCTAAAAATCAGATAATCTTACTCTTAAAAAACCGATAAGAATCAAGGGCAAAATAGTCCTCATTTTATCCGCATTATGTTGAATTTTGAGTAACACCTCATAAAGAATTGTCTTACACAGACAAAACAGAACAAATATCATTATACTCCTCATAATCAATACTTTAAATTCTTAAAAAAAAATTTCATGCATAAGTTGCTGATGGTTAAAAACATATACTTTTTTTGACAAAGTCAAGCAAAAAAAATTTTTTTTATTAGTTTTTTTTTTACAAATATTGCTACGTGAATCGGCTTGATTCTAACCTTGAAATTCTTTAAAAACAAATTTACATGAATAAGTCACATAATGATGTATGGAATAACTGTCTGCAAATAATCAAAGACATAATTCCATCCATTAGTTACAAGACCTGGTTTGAACCCATAATTCCTTTAAAACTGGAAAATAATATTCTTACCATTCAGGTACCAAGCCCATTCTTTTATGAATATCTTGAAGAACAGTATATTGATATACTTAGAAAAACTCTCAGACGTGAAATAGGCACTGAAGCCAAGCTTGAATACAATGTTGTTATGGAAAATGCCAATTATTCCGATGGTAAACCATATACTGTAAGATATCCTTCAAGAAATAAGACAGACCTTAATAATAAACCTGTACAGGTTCCTTTCGACGTTACTCAACCATCAATAAAAAATCCTTTCGTTATTCCGGGTATTAAAAAAGTACATTTTGACCCTAAACTGAATCCTGATTACAATTTTGGCAATTATGTAGAAGGTGAATGCAACAGGCTGGCCAGGTCAGCAGGTATAGCTGTTGGTAATAATCCGGGTGGAACTGCATTCAATCCCTTAATGGTTTATGGAGATTCGGGCCTTGGGAAAACTCACCTGGCGCAGGCAATCGGCATTCTAGTCAAGGAAAAACATCCTGATAAGACAGTGTTATATGTAAATGCTAATAAATTCCAGACCCAGTTTGTTGAATCGGTCAGAAATAACAATAAAAATGATTTCCTTCATTTTTATCAGATGATCGATGTTCTGATTCTCGATGATGTACATGAATTTGCAGGAAAAGAAAAGACACAGGATACATTCTTCCATATTTTCAATCACCTTCATCAATCAGGCAAACAGCTTATTCTTACCTGCGACAGGCCACCTGTCGAGCTCCAGGGGATGGAGCAGAGGTTGCTCTCCAGATTTAAATGGGGGCTCCAGGCAGATCTGCAGAGGCCTGATTATGAAACACGGCTTGCTATTCTTAAGAAAAAAGCATAT
>PMIL01000104.1 GCA_003157075.1 Bacteroidales bacterium
GTAGCAAGAAAGAGTGGTGTCATGTTCCTTCTTAGAATATTGAAAGAGATAAAAATTAAATCACCTGTATCAGCTGATTTATTTGAAGCGGAAATAACCTCTAAGAATATCAGTGGGGTTAAAGTGAAAGTTTATGAAAACAGGAAGCTCCTGAATACTTTCCTTGTGTATAAAACTCAATCAAATGCCTATGGCAACTTCGCCAAATTAAAAGAAACATCAAAACCATTTATTGTTTATGTTCCGGGTTATGAAGGAGATATAGGTTCGGGTTTTATATTAAATGAATTATACTGGCAGCCATATCTTGTTTTCAACCTCCTGCCATCGGAAATTTCATCTGTAAACTTCGAGAACCTGTCTGATACCACTTCTTCATTTAAGATCACTTATAAAAGTCAACATTATTCTCTTTCCTCTTCAAAGGGAGTCCTTACAGGCTGGGACTCTACTCTTGTAGCGCGCTATATCACCTATTTTGCCAGGGTTCCGTTTGAATCGTGGTCCTTTGGCACAGCTGATGCGTGGAAGAAGTCAAATGAATCTGACCAATCTTTGTACAGGATTACAGTTAATACTACTCAGGGCAGGAAGAATGTTCTGACCCTATGGGCATTAACGAAAGAAAAACAGGGAACGAAGGAAATTGACAGCGACAGGTTATTAGGTAAAACCGATGAGAATGATGAGTTTTTTATAATGCGGTATTTTGATATAGATCCGTTGATAAAAAAGAGGTCATATTTCTTCCCGAAATAATTAAGAACTTACACAGAGATCGCAGAGTTTACACAGAGTTCCACAGAGTACTTTTGAGAAAGTCTCCGATCAACATTTAATATTCTTGGCCATTACCTCTTTTCAAAATATTTTATTTGAGGGAATAGTTTTTTTTTGTAATATTGATAAATGAGAATTGAGCAAAATGCATGGTTCAATTCATTCATTTTGATTTGGATAGTAAAACTTGGAAATCAATACATCAACTTAAAACGATAACTATATGAAATTTGTAATATCCAGCTCGGAACTTCTTGGTCATCTGCAGGCAATAAGCAGGGTAATCAGTTCAAAGAATACCCTTCCCATTCTTGACAATTTTCTGTTTAATCTCGCTGGGAAAGATCTTGAAATAACTGCATCTGATCTTGAGTCGACCTTAATAACCCGGATGAAACTTGAAAATACAGATGGAGACGGTACCATTGCCCTTCCTGCAAGAATATTGCTTGATACATTGAAGGAATTTTCAGTTCAGCCTCTCACATTTGATATCAATATGGATACCATGGCAGTGGTTATTAGCTCTGAAAATGGTAAATTCAATGTTGTCGGACAGAATGGTATTGACTTTCCTGCTTTACCTTCAATAAAAAAAGACAAGAAATTTTCATTTTTAATTAATGCTGATGTGCTGCTGGCAGGGATAAGCAAGACTCTTTTTGCTACAGCCGATGACGAACTTCGTCCTGTTATGGGAGGAATTTTCGTTGAGGCAGCGACCGATAAAATTACCTTTGTTGCTTCCGATGCGCATAAACTGGTTAGATATCAGAGGACTGATGCTCATGCAGATGATAATTCATCGTTCATATTACCCAAGAAGCCAGCTTCACTTCTTAAAAATATTTTACCAAAAGAAGAAGGTCCGGTAACAATTGAATTTGATGATAAAAATGCTTTTTTTGTTCTGAGTAACTATAAGGTAGTGTGCCGGTTAGTTGAAGGAAACTATCCAAACTACAATTCTGTTATTCCAAAGAACAATCCTCGGAAGATCACTATCGACAGGGTGGAATTCTTTAACACTCTTAAAAGAGTATCAGTCTTTTCAAATCAGGCCAGTAACCTTGTTAAGCTCCAGCTTAAAGGGAACCAGGTATTGGTTTCTGCACAGGATATCGATTTTTCAATTTCTGCATACGAAAGAATTAAATGCCAGTATGAAGGCGATGAAATTGAAATTGGATTTAAATCGGTCTTCCTCCTTGAGATTCTTTCAAACATAGGTTCACAGGATGTCATGATAGAACTTGCAGATCCAACCCGGGCCGGACTCTTTCTTCCGGTTATTTCGGACAACGAATCAGAAGACCTTCTGATGCTACTTATGCCAATGATGATAAATGCCTGACCTTGAACCTGAACCTTAAACGTCCAATCGCCTTTATCGATCTTGAAACAACAGGAATAAATGTTTCGACTGATCGAATAGTAGAACTTGCAATTTTAAAAATAAGTCCGAATGGCAAGGAGGAGTGGCTGACGACAAGGATTAATCCTGAAATGCCCATTCCACCTAAAACTACTGCTATTCATGGTATTAAAGATGAGGACATAGTTAATTCTCCTACTTTCAGGGAGGTTGCCAAGAAACTTGTGACTTTTCTTGAGGGATGCGATCTGGCGGGATATAATGCTATCAAGTTCGACATCCCAGTGCTTGCTGAAGAATTTCTGAGGGTTAATATTGACTTCAATTTCAGGAAGAGGAGATATGTTGATGTTCAGGTTATATTCCATAAAAAGGAACAACGGACACTATCTGCTGCCTATCTGTTCTACTGCAAAAAAGAACTCGAAGGAGCTCATGGTTCAAAAGCAGATACTTCTGCCACTTTTGAGGTTCTTAAATCTCAGCTCGACAGGTATAATGATCTTGAAAATGATGTAGAAAAACTTGCTGACTTCAGTTCCTTTAACACTAATGTTGATTTTGCCGGGAGAATTATTCTAGATGAAAATGGTGTTGAAGTTTTTAACTTTGGTAAACATAAGGGCAAAGCAGTTGAAAAAGTCTTCTCTGAAGAACCAGCCTACTATTCATGGATGATGAATGGTGAATTCCCCCTTTACACAAAAAAAATCCTTACTGAGATCAAACTGAGATCTTTCGGAAAAACCCAGTCATAGGATGAAGATTATCTGTATCGGTCTGAACTACAGGAAACATGCGATCGAGATGGGATGGCCTATACCTGTTGAACCTGTTGTTTTTATGAAACCCGATTCCTCAATCCTTAAAAATAATAAACCATTTTTCCTCCCTGATTTTTCTGCCAATATTCACTATGAGGTAGAGGTCGTTTTAAAGATCAGCAAACTTGGAAAAGGGATCTCAGCAAAATTTGCTTCCCGGTACTTTGATGAAATTACTCTGGGTATAGATATAACTGCAAGGGATCTTCAGAGTAAGCTTGCTGCAGCAGGCATGCCATGGGAGTTATCAAAATGCTTCGATGGTGCTGCTCCTCTTGGCCGGTTTATACCCGTGAAACAGATCGGGGATTTGTCAAATCTGGATTTTCGTCTAGAGATCAATGGGAGTATTGTTCAAAAAAGTAATACTTCCGATATGATTTTTGGTTTTAATAAGCTCGTTGAATACGTCTCAAAATATTTCACTCTTAAAACCGGCGACTTGATTTTCGCGGGTACTCCGCCAGGAGTGGGCCAGCTGCATCGAAATGATAATCTGGTTGCTTTTCTGGGCGATCAACCGGTTCTGGATTTTATGATAAAATAATTATTTCTGCATTTGTATAATCGTTCCCATCTTTACCACCTCAAAATATTTTCCTGGTATCGTTTTTAATTCTCCTAGTTCATCATCGTCCCAGCGAGAATCAGGTGCACCTGATATATACCAGTTCGAACCGTTGTCTGCCACAAACATTCCGTATTTCTTCAGAGCCTTTAGAATAACCTGGATGTGAGGGGAGAAACCCGAAATATCGAAGCCGGCCTTTAACCTGACACGCATCCCCATCGGAGGATAGTTTTGATTGCTGCTATTGCTGGCTGCATGCGTGGCAGGGTGAATAAAAGCATTTCTTGTATTCTGCACTGTGAAACGAAGAGCATGGTTTATTTCTCCTTTTTCTACCACTTCATCATAGCGTACCAGACCGGGAAAGATTGGTAATCCGGCCGCATCAGCCGATGTCCAGTTATCAGGTCGCAAAGCATTTGAAGTTAAATCAAATACAGCACCTGACCCCGCGCTCCAGCTATTGTTTTGATTCCGGATAGCATCAAACAATTCATATAATTTGAGATGAAAGGTATCCACCACTATAACATGCCTGTCTGAGCCGCTTTCTACTAAGGCATCAGGAGGAATTGGATATGGCCCGGGATCACTTTCGTAATTGTATTGAAACGTGATGGATTTCATTGGCTGATCTTTTCCGATTACATTATACGGAATCCCTATCGGGGCATTTTCCCAGACGGTTCCAAAATCGGGATGCAGGTGTACCTCATTCCCAATTCCTGCAATAATAATATCCGAATTAGGATCTGTATTTTCTTTTGAAATATCAGTATTCCATGCATTATCTGAAGGAAATATATGAAGATTACCAAGCGCTCCACCTTCTGTCAGTTGCGTAATAGCGTTGTTAGGCACTTTTTTGCAGCCGGAAACAAATAAGCCAATAATCAGAATTTTTAGGATAGAACTACTTAAAGATTGCATATGCATTTAGTCAAATCAATATCTTTAATAACGCCAATTATTCTGATTTATTGACCCCACTGATGATTGTTTAAAAAGTCGAAATCCATTAACCCTGCCTGCCGGCAGGCAGGGTTGCGGTTAAAAAGGACTTTTTAAACACTCCATAGTTATAGGCCTATCTCTTGCCCCTGCATCCCTCATCTACCCTTTATACACATCTTTTCTAATAATAAATTTTTCGAAAACTTGATTAATCCTGGGAGATCCCTCGACTCATCCACCTAACTCCCTAAAATATCAGGAAATGAGCAGGGTGGATTCGCTCGGGAAGACAGTGGGTAATGGGGTAACAAGGGGAAGGAAGCAGCGGCGATTCAGATGATTTTTTCGTCTTTTTTATTGCAATTCTTCTTGAATCGCCGCTGCTTCCTTCCCCAATACACTCAAAAAACGTGTCATCCCGAACGAATCCACCATCAATACGATTAGAAAGCCATGGATATTAGGTGGATGAGTGAGAGATCTCCTAATCATTATAGTGTTTCTCTAAGTAATTAATTGTCTGAGGATTAAATTATTATTTTAAATAAAAATGCAAGAAGGAAATCCCAACGATTTGAAGATGTGTATAAAGAGTAGATCCCTCATAAAGGTGGAAAAATCGAAGGAAAATATTTCAGATTTGATTTTCCAGAATTGTTTTAGCCATTTCCCTGTAATGGTCACCGGCAAGATTGTTCTTAATAAAAATGATATTTATATAATCAATTGCTTTTTGAACCGTTTGCGATCTCCTCCGGTGAATGTGACCGCTTTCGGAATTTGTATTCAGAAATGAAGGTCCATTGAATTTAGCAGAAAGGAAGGGCAGCATCAGACCCAAAGCATTTCTGTAAGCCTCTATCCGTGTTGTACCTCCTACACCATATGAAGTATCCCCATCATCCTGCACTTCATCATTTAGGATTATTCCTATCTTGCCTTCATTCTGATACTGAACAAGTCGCTTATACAGGGCCGATTCAGGAGCTATCATACTGGCTCCCAGTACAAGATGAAATGGTTTGATAAAATAAAGTTTATTTTTATTTTTTTCAGCCAGATAGCAGGCTGTTTGTGCTGCTACAATGCTGCCAGTACTGGATGAAACAATAATAAGTTGTAATTCAGGTGATTGACAGGTTTCTATTATTTGTTGGAATGCTTTTACAATAATCTTTTTACTATCGGCATCCCTGACCGGATTCTGGGCATGGTTTAATGCCCAGATAACATTGATCATTGGAAACTTGAAATATATTCCCCTGATAAAGTCAAAATCATCTTCCATAATCTTCTTCATCAGACGGATAAAGGATCCCGTGAAGATGTTGAACTTATCATCCCGTGTTTCACCTCCTGCAAAGAACAGGACTTTGCATTTCCCGTTAGTGTTAACCTTGGTTTGATAACTTAATGGCTCCATTTCAATTAAACCAATAGGATATTTTCAATACAAGGCCCCGGTTTTTTATTCTGTGATCTGAGGGGAAAGAGTTCTCCGTATAAACAATAAACAGGTCAGATACAGGTGCAAATCGCCACTGGAAGCGAAGATTCAGATTTGTATTTTTAATCTGGTTATTATATTGTACAAGACTGGTAAAGAAAATTTTATCGGTAAAGGTAAAATCGATGCGGGGGCCGATAAGGTAAAAACCGGCACTCTTGTATGGCAAGGGCATGGAGATATTATTATAAGACGAAATAAGAGCGAGGCTGCCATAGGGTTGAACACGATAGTATAATTCTGTATAAACTGTCCCTCTTGTACCTTCATAATAGCCTCCGTACCTGGTGCTTACCAACAAATTCAAGGGTTTCCTTATATCCGATGTGAAGGAGATTCCCATCTCTTTCCAGTTAAATTTTTGATTGGCAGCAAACGGAACACTTTGCGTATTTGTCGGATCAAACGGGGCAAGAAGCTTCTGATAAGTCTCTTTGACATCAAAAACCAGAATGCTTTTATTCATCCACTCGACCTGGTAAAGGAGCTGTGTTTCCCTGTCAGTTATTTTCATTGATGGATCAAAAAGCATATCAAGTTTAAATGCCGGACCATGATCTGCAATTTTGCTTGAGGCCGGAAAAAATTTGTACTGAAAAGTTGGATTTACCTCATAATAGCCTTTTCTTCTTATATATCCGACATCTGCAAGATAATCAGCGCCTACCCATGACTGGTTAAGTGTAGTAGAAATATACTGGCTTGTATATGCCAGATTGGCAGCGACTGCTGCGGCATTGCCTTTTGCACCGGGGTAAAGAGACTGATGATAAAAAGCCTTTCCCAACCAGTGATTATTTGCACTTGCCAGGTTGTACTCCAGTCCTGCAACTCTGTTGAACTTATAGCTTGTTGATAGACTGTCGTTACCGGTATTCATAAGCTGCTTGTTGACCAGAAATGCAGTGATGTTGGAATGGCTGAAAACCTGTCGCTGAAGTACAGCTACAGTAAAATTACCTGCCTGTATGGTATCTTTGCTGCCGGTTTGAATATCCATTAGTCCTATCCTCCAGTTATTTCCTATCTTACCGCTCAATCGTGCTCCTGCAAGCACCGGACTTTCCAATCCAATGCGTCGTGAAAAGAAAGGTCTTAGATTGTCTTTCCCAAGATTAGCGAACAGGTCACTGTTCTCCAGGTAGAACTGCCTCTTTTCAGGGAAGAATAGTTCAAAGCGGTCAAGGTTAGTGACTTGCCTGTCAACTTCAACCTGGGAATAATCAGGATTGACAGTCAAATCCAGGTTCATAGAAGTAGATAGAATTGCTTTTGCATCAATACCTGCACTAGCTGACGGTTTGTATCCTTCTCCTGCTTCCTTGTTCTGGGTTGTTTGTGCAGATACATATGGAATCAATGAGAATCTCAAACCGGAAGTAGGAGGAGGTTTATCCCAGACAAGAGATCCGGTAAACGCCAGTGTGGCTGTTGCAAATTGCCTGGGCATGGGAGCCCAGCTTGATTTTTCATTGGTTTTAAGATCCAACCTGCTGAAATTTATTCCCCATTCTTTGTCCCCGCCATTATAACGAATACTCCTGAATGGAATTGCAAATTCAGCTACCCACCGGTCTTTATAGTTTTTTACTGCTGATCTCCATTTAATATCCCAGTCNNCCGATGAATCATAGCAGACTATCCCTACAAAGAGTGTGGATTCGTTATAAGCAACCTTTACCTCAGTCTGTGCAATGGCGAATCCTGTATCAGTAGGCAATACTCTTTGGAAATGAGTAGCTATATCTGCTGATGACCACACAGGTTCATCAAGAATACCGTCGACGTTGATAGTGTTATTCGTTTTTGCTATATTAATCCGGTATTTCTCGCGGTTTATTCCTTTTGACTGACCAAAAAGCAATGTATTGAAGCACAGAAGTATAACGGTACTTAGTAGTAGGGAGGGTCTAAACATTGAGAATTATAAAATTTGTGACAAGGTAAAAAAAAGTTTGAATAAGCGAGTGAAAGTACAACTTACACAGTATGAATTCCCAATCCTGAATTACAAATTAAGAATTTTTAACAAATAGAAATTCGGATTTTTCTGCAGTCAGGCCAAAATGTGCATTTCCTTAATATATTTTTACGTCATAAAAACTTCTCTCGACTATTTGTTCTAATTTTATGCCTGGACAAACTTCATTAACTAAGATTGACAAGAACCATATATGATCACAGAATTAAAAGGCAAATTTAAAATTGAAGGAATTCATTATGGGACAGGGAATCCGGTCATTATAGAAATTATTGACGGATATATTGGAAATATCCGTGAGGCAAAGCATCGTGATGATAGAATTATGAATTCTTATATTGCTCCCGGACTCATTGACAACCAGATTAATGGCTATGCCGGAGTTGATTTCTCAGGAAATGAACTAAAAGTGGAAGATGTCATTCGTGCTGTAGAGGCTATATGGAGCGGAGGAGTAACCACTTTTCTTCCCACGTTGATTACCAACAGCAATGAAAACCTGACAAGAAATCTGGGCATACTGTCAAAAGCTATTGATCACTATAAGCAACTTGGAGAATCTGTTCCGGGTTTTCATCTTGAGGGTCCTTATATTTCTCCTGATGAAGGTTACAGAGGCTGCCATCCGGTTCAGTATATACATAATCCGTCATGGGAGGAATTCCTTGGTTTTCAGGAAGCAGCTGAGGGAAAAATAATTGAGATCACCATTGCACCTGAAATTGAAGGGGCAATGGAATTCATTAATTTATGTTATAAAAACGGGATTGTCGTTGCGCTTGGCCACACGAATGCATCTGCTGAGCAGATTTTGAGGGCAATTGAGAATGGGGCCAGGTTATCAACACATCTTGGAAATGCCTGCGCAAATTTCATTCACCGTCATAAAAATCCGATCTGGCCCCAGCTTGCAAACGATAGGTTGACACCGACAATAATAGCCGATGGACATCATTTGTTACCCGAGGAAATTCAGGTGTTCTATAAAGTTAAAGGACCGGAAAATATTATTCTTACCTCTGATGTTATCTATCTGAGCGGAATGATACCGGGTAAATATACATTTATGGAAAGCGAGGTGATCCTTACTGAGGACGGACTCTTATATAATCCTGTGCTCCAGTGTCTTGCAGGAGCTTCTTTCCCCCTTAAAAAAGGAGTCGAAAATGTCATGAATTTTACCGGTTGTTCGCTGACAAATGCCGTAAATATGGCTTCCCGTAATGTTGCAGGAATATTTGATCTTAAAGAAAGAGCCAGTCTGCTGCCGGGAAAAAGAGCTGACCTTATCCTGTTTGAAAGAAAAGGGAATGAAATCAGTATTAAACGAACCTGGCTTAACGGGAAATTAGTTTATGAGGAAGGCCATGAATAATGCGCTCCTGATTTCAAGGATCAATTTTAAATTTTTTGTGGACCCTAATGTGTGATTTATATATTTCATTTGGTATTCTTTAATTCTATTGATAACTTTGGCCATTAATTTAAAAAATAGAAAAGATGGGAAATTTAGGAGCTACTGAGATTTTATTGATTTTACTTGTTGTAGTACTTCTTTTCGGAGGAAGGAAGATACCTGAACTGATGAAAGGTATTGGACAGGGTATGAAAGAATTCAAAAAAGCTTCCCATTTGGATGATGAAAGCGACAAAACAAGCGCAGAACACAAAGAAGAAGAAAAAAAATAAAGGCTGACCTGAAGGTTTCTCTGAGCCAACCTCTCTTTCATAATGTATTTTAAATCAGTCTGAAATTTTATAATTGGGTATTTTCCTGTGTTTTGTCCCCTGTTCATAGCTATATGCTATCTCCAGCAGGACCGGTTCATTCCATGCTTTGCCGAAGAATGTAATTCCAACGGGCAAATCATCGATAAACCCCATCGGAACAGTAATAGCCGGGTATCCTGAGATAGCCGCGAGCGATGAACTTCCTCCTACAAAATGATCACCCAGTATCAAATCAGTTTTCCATGCAGGCGATCCTGTAGGCGCTATAATTGCGTCAAGCTTATAAGTGTTCATTACTTTATCAATTCCATCCTCCCTGGTTGCTTTAGTCATAACCGCCAATGCGGTCTTATATTCATCAGAATTGAGATCTCCTTTTTTATCAGCCTGTTCAAGCAGGCTCTGATCAAAATATCTAAGTTCGACACTATCCGATTTGTTGAACTCTATTAAGTCTTTAATGTTTTTAACAGGGGAATCAACTCCAGTTTTCTTAAAATATTTATTAAGCCCATCCTTGAACTCATATAACATTACTGTAGAGGAAGCGTCTTCATAATTGGGCAGCTTCGGTAATTCAATATTGACTACATCTGCTCCGTTCGATTTCAGAAATGCAACAGCCTTAGTCATCAGAGTATCGACACTATCTGAAAATCCCATTGATTTTTTTAACAGACCGATCCTTTTACCTTTTAGCCCGTCTTTCCTGAGATATTTGGTATAATCGGTATATGATTTACCCTGTGAAGCAATTGTTTTAGAGTCAGAAGAATCGATGCCGGTTAATGCTCCGAGAGCTATTGCAGCATCTTCAACTGTTCTGGCCATTGGTCCAGGTGTATCCTGTGTAAAGGAGATCGGAATTATGCCTGAACGGCTGATAAGGCCTACTGTTGGCTTGATGCCAACAATTCCATTGTTGTTTGAAGGACATACTATTGATCCGTTTGTTTCTGTACCGATAGCAAACATACACAGGTTGGCCGAGACTGCAACTCCTGAACCGGAACTTGAACCACAGGGGTTGCGGTCAAGTACATATGGATTCTTTGTCTGTCCTCCGATACCGCTCCATCCGCTTGATGACATCTTAGCACGGAAATTTGCCCATTCACTCAGATTTGATTTGGCAATTATGACAGCACCGGCTTCTCTCAGTTTTCTGGCTACATAGCTGTCAGTTTTTGGAAATGAATTACGTAATGCGGTTGCACCTGCCGTTGCCGGCATCTTGTCATGGGTATCGATATTATCTTTGAGAATAACAGGTACTCCAAGTAATGGCCCTGCTGATTTGCCTTTGGCAATCTCCTTATCTATCTCCTCTGCAATACTCAGAGCATCAGGATTTACCTCAATTACTGAATTCAGCTTTGGTCCGTTTTTGTCAATTTCATTAATCCGGTCAAGATAGACTTTAACAACATCTTTAACGGTATACTTACCATCTTTATAGCCTTTTTGAAGCTGCGCTATTGTCAATTCTTCGATCCACCGGGTGTCATCAGGTTTTCCGGATTTATTGTTCACCGGGGCTTTACAGGTGACCAGGCACAGAATTAATGTCGGTAATACTACTGAAAATCTGGTAAAAACAAGTTTCATAACTAAAATGTTTTGAGTTTATTTCTTAGAGAGGTCCCTTAAGGAAGTCTCCTCAGATTTCAAAGTTATCAAAAATCGATCTTGAAACTTACAATAGTTTTTATCCATTTAACAATAATTATATTTAAAGTTTCATTTACGGAACACGATTAACTGGCAGAAAATGTATATTTATACTGCGACATTTATTAGAACAGGGTTACCTGTCTGATTTTACGACAAAAAAATTAACTTGTACCTAGAATGGAAATCCACATGAAATCAGCTGATCCTGACCTGTCACAGAGAAGCTCACAGACTTATATCATCGCAACAGCTTTCCTGGCACTGTTTGGTATTGTTGGATTTGCTTATTATGGACTGCCGTTTTTCTTTGATTTTATGACAAAGGAATACGGATGGTCCCGGACAATAGTTACATCCGGAAATGCTTTAGGTAAGCTGATTGTCGGCCCCTTGTTCGGTTTCATTGCCGGCTGGATGATTGATAAATATGGCCCTCGGCGTTTGATGATGGCCGGTGCTTTAATGATGGGAACTGCACTCATTGGATTAAGCTTTTCTGACTCATTGGGAACCTTTTACATGTTTTATATTTTTAATGCTCTTGGTTATGTCTGCGGAGGGCCATTGCCCTGTCAGGTTTTAATTTCCCGCTGGTTCGATAAAAACCGTGGAAAGGCAATGGGAATCGCATATCTCGGTATTGGGACCGGAGGAGCACTTGTACCGCTGATATCTGCCGGACTTGAACGCCATATCGGATGGCATTATGCTCTGTCTACACTGGGTTTCCTGGTAATACTGGTTACTTTACCTCTTGCATATTTTATCAAGGGATCTTCAGTTAAGCCTTTAGAACTTAGCGGAAGTGCGGCAATTGTTCCCATTAAAAAGATACTCGCAAACCGCAACTTCTACCTGCTGGCTCTGGGAAGCATGTGTTCCATTGGAGCTGTTGGTGGAATTGGTCAGCATTTGAAACTCTACCTGCGTGATCTTAATTATTCCCAATCGGAGGCAGCACATATTATGTCCTTTGTTTTGTTATCAAGCCTGGTCGGCAGGGTTCTGATGGGTTGGCTTGCCGATTTTCTTCATCGTAAATATGTTATGATAATTATCTATACCATTGTCGCTTGCGCCATTCCACTGTTATTATTGCCGGAATTTAATGGCAGGGTATATCTTTTCGCAATTCTCTTTGGTATTGGTCTTGGCGGTGATTACATGATTATTCCATTAATGGCTGGAGATCTGTTTGGTATCAGAGCATTAGGCAGAACGATGGGAATTATATTAGTTGCCGATGGTATTGCTGAATCTCTTTTTCCTATGCTTGTAGGCTCATTTTATGATTCAACAAAAAGTTATGCAACTGGATTTACTGTTCTAATCGGTCTCGCTTTAACCGGAGTTCTTATAGTATCATTTCTTCCAAAACAAACGAAAATGGAGAGCTGAAAATGAAATTGACTAAATGCACGCCCCAAAAAGACAGTAATTTATTGCGGTGCCTCTTTCTGATAAGTCTGACATTAATTGCAATATTAATGACAAACTGCACCTCTAAGGAATTAAAAAAATCACCTTTTCTCTTTAAAAATTCTGATCAGGGTATTGAATTGCAGGAAAACGGGAAACCGGTATTTTTTTATCAGAGAACTCCAAAATCTCTGACGGGAGAATACATATGTTCAAATTATATACATCCTTTATACAGTTTAAATGGTGATACCCTGACCGAAGAATTTCCGGCTGATCATCCTTATCACAGAGGTGTTTTCTGGACATGGCATCAATTGTTTGCAGATAATGTCAGTCTTGGTGACGGCTGGATCAATGATGGCATTTCACAGGATGTCATAACTGCAAAAACGGAAAAGGAGAGTGACCGGGCACTTATCAGCCTGGATGTCATGTGGAAATCCTCAACCTATGAAAATGGGAAGCCATTTTTGCATGAACACACCGTAATTATTGTTCATCAGCTGAAATCAAAGCTGCGCAAAATAGATTTTGAAATTACTTTAAAACCATTAACGGCCGGATTGCAGATAGGTGGTTCAGCTGATAAAAAAGGCTACGGAGGCTTTTGTGTCCGGTTAAAATGCCCCGAAAGCCTGGTATTTACCTCGGAGAAGGGACGAATAACACCACAGGAGCTTCAGTCAGAGTCTGGGCCATGGATGGATTTCTCAGCAGGATTTTCCACGGGCTCGGCTGTCAGCGGCCTTACTATACTCTCTCATCCCGGAAATCCGGATTTTCCTGAGCCATGGATTTTACGACAGAAAGGAAGTATGCAGAATGTCGTTTTCCCCGGACAGAATAAGATAACTATCCCGGTTGATAAACCTGTTGTTTTGCGTTACCGGATAATCATTCATAACGGAAATGCTGAAAGCCTTGATATTCCTGATTTACAGTCGGAATATGGAAAAACTGACCTAATAAATATTTTCAAATAATCCGGTCAAATCCATGTCAGATTTAAAATCTCGTCCTGATTCTTAAGCCAGCCACCTGTCGAGATTTTCTGCCACAAAGGCATCATCATTAAGTTCAGGGTAAGCTGAATAGACCCTGTCAATTTCATCTTTCTGACCTGGGGACAGAACCTCTTTTGGGTCCAGTGTCCACAATCCTTTCAGTAATCCCTGGCGGCGTAA
>PMIL01000038.1 GCA_003157075.1 Bacteroidales bacterium
GCTGAATTTTCTGGCCAGATACAATAACCTGATAATCTTTCTTCTCCTTGAAGGAATAGCTTTTTATATGCTCACTAACGGGAATAGTTACCAAAATTCACGTCTTGTGAATGGTGTAAGGGGAGTTACCTTCGGAATTGAGAAGAAGATTTATAATACTAAGTCATACCTGAGCCTCCGTGAGATAAATGAAGGTCTGGCGGCAGAGAATGTCGCTCTGAAAAACAGTATCGGTCAATTGGTGAAAAAAGAAAATTCAGTTTTTTTTTCTGTTAATGATTCCATTCATAAACAGCAATATCTTCATACATCAGGTGAGGTTATTGAGAATTCGATTAACCGGCAGAAAAACTTTTTTACAATCAATAGAGGAGAGGATCAGGGTATAAAAGTTGACATGTCAGTTGTCACTTCTAACAGCGTCGCAGGAGTAGTTGTTGGTTGCTCCAAAAACTATTCTGTTGCCATGTCACTACTAAATCTCGATTTTAAGCTTAGCGCGAGGATTAAATCAAACGGATATTATGGTTCACTGAGCTGGGATGGCAGAGACTACAGGTATGCTGTTTTAAGTGAGATACCCCAGCATGTCCTTGTGAATGTCGGAGATACTATCGAGACCACCGGATATTCTGCAATATTTCCCGAAGGAGTAATGGTTGGTACAGTGAGAGATTATGAGAAATATGGAGGAGACTTCTATAAAATTTCAGTATCACTGGCTACGGATTTTAAAAAATTGCACTTTGTGGATGCAATAGGTAATTTGAAGAAAACGGAGCAGCTGCAACTTGAAAAATTATTTAGATGATCAATTCAGTACTTAGGTTTGGCTTTATTTTTATTTTGCTGATCCTGCTCCAGGTGTTGCTTTTTAACAATATCCAGTTCAGCGGGTATGTTAATCCGTACGTCTATATAATGTTCATTCTTTTGTTGCCAATCGAAATACCGTCATGGCTACTTCTTCTGCTATCTTTTGCAACAGGATTAATTATTGATTTCTTCTCCGGGTCTCCCGGGATGCATACTTTTTCCACGGTTCTTGCAGGATTTGCACGTCCATATGTCCTGAGACTTGTAGCTCCCAGGGATGGTTATGAAACAGGCCCTGATCCGTCGATGATGATATATGGTTTCAGATGGTTTTTGTCTTATGCACTATTGATTGTCTTAATCCATCATTTTACTCTTTTTTATATTGAGGTATTCAGATTTGCAGATTTCTTCAGAACAATGTTGAGAGTATTATTGAGCACGATATTTTCCATGGCCTTTATTCTTTTGATAGAATATTACAGGAAAGGAAAATAATTGAGGGGAATTATGAAAGATACATTCATCAACAGAAAATATGTTATTACGGCGCTTTTAGTACTTGCTTGCTTAGGTTTGCTGATAAGGCTATTCATAATACAAGTCGTAAAGAATACCTACAGGCTGTCAGCCGATAATAATGTTCTGAGATATGTTACGCAATATCCTGCCAGAGGGTTGGTATACGACAGAAACGGGGAGCTGATAGTATATAATCAGGCAGCCTACGATATTATGGTTGTCCCGTCACAGACCACCAAAATAGATACTAGCGGATTTTGTGATCTGCTTGGAATTTCACCTGATCTGTTCAGAAGAGAGATGAGGAATGCTCTCATTTATTCAAGAAGAGCCCCGTCTGTATTCCTGAAACAGATTTCAAATGAGACTTATGCAAGGTTTCAGGAAAAAATGTTTATGTATCCCGGTTTTTATGTCCAGCCACGAACACTTCGAAAATATTCAAAACCTGTTGGTGCTCACGTGCTCGGATATGTCAGTGAAGTGGATGATGGAGTAATCAGAAAAAATCCATACTATAAACCCGGGGATTACATCGGAAAAAGCGGGATAGAAGAGGCTTATGAAAAGGATTTACGAGGCAGGCGGGGAGTAAAAATTTTCCTTGTTGACGTATTCAGCCGTATAAAAGGTTCTTATGCCGGAGGACGAATGGATACTCTTGCTGTACAGGGATCAGATGTCGTTACAGGATTGGACCTCAACCTGCAGGCCTACGGAGAACTTCTGATGAAAAACAAAAGGGGTAGTATAGTTGCTATTGAGCCAAAGACAGGAGAAGTTCTGACACTTGTTTCCACACCCGATTATGATCCTGCGTTACTTGTCGGCAGGATAAGATCGGACAATTATGCAATGCTGTCTGCTGATACATTAAAACCATTATTTAACAGAGCGCTGATGGCTTCTTACCCTCCCGGGTCGACCTTCAAACCCATTAATGGATTAATAGGGCTCCAGGAAAAAGTAATTACTCCGTCTACTCTTTTTGAATGTCATAATGGTTATCTGTTTGTTGCCTGTCATTCACATCCCTCTCCTCTCAGTCTTGTCGGAGCAATAGGGAATTCCTGTAATTCATATTTTTGTCAGACATACAGACGGGTCCTTGAAAATCCATATTACAATACAATATCAGACGCTTACATTAAGTGGAAAAGCTACCTTGATGAATTCGGATTCGGAAGTAAACTTGGAACTGATTTTGTAAATGAACTTGCCGGATTTATACCAACCACGGATTATTTTGATAAGTATTACGGAAAGAACAGATGGAAAGCACTGACTGTCATTTCTATGGCAATAGGACAGGGGGAAGTTGGCACAACTCCGCTTCAGATGGCTAATATGACTGCAGCAATAGCTAACAGGGGATATTATTTCACTCCTCATGTCGTTAAATCTATCGGTGCAGATCACTTCATTGACAAACGTTTTATCACCAGACACCATATAAGTATCGATTCAACGAATTTCGAGTTTATTGTCCAGGGGATGGAAGCTTCTGTGAACAGTGGAACTTCAACAATCGCAGCACTGAAGGATATTATTGTTTGTGGTAAAACAGGTACTGCTCAAAATCCTCATGGTAAAAATCATTCTGTATTTATTGCATTTGCCCCCAAGGATAATCCGAAAATTGCTATCGCAGTATATGTTGAAAATGCCGGCTTCGGTGCTACATTTGCTGCACCAATTGCGAGTCTGATGATAGAAAAATATCTCAGGGGAGAAATAACAAATAAGGCACGTGAGAAAAATATGCTTGAACTAAATCTTATGCATTAGTGAAACGAAGTGTAAATATCTGGAACGGGATTGACAAGATTTCAATTCTTCTCTTTCTCATCCTCGCATTAATGGGGTGGGTCAGTATTTATGCAGCAGTTTATAATGACGAGCACACTGGTTTATTTGATTTTTCACAACGATATGGAAAACAGTTTATATGGATAATCGCTTCGATGGTGATTGCTGTGTTTATAGTGATCATAGATAACCGGTTTTACTTCTTTTTTTCATGGTTTATCTATGGTGCCTGTATGCTGCTTCTGATTCTTGTGTTAATCTTCGGAAAAGAAATAAACGGCGCACGATCATGGTTTGAATTTGGAGGGTTCAGCCTGCAGCCGTCTGAATTGGCGAAGTTCGGAACCGCTCTGGCCCTGGCGAGCTATCTAAACAACAAAAGACAGGACCTTACCCGACTGAATGTAATAATTCCTGCTTCATCTATAATAGTATTTCCTGCTCTTCTTACGGGTTTGCAGCCTGATATGGGTTCCTCCGTAGTATACTTCTCATTGTTTATTGTTCTCTTCAGGGAGGGAATGAGTCCTTATATATTCGTTTCCGGATTACTTTCGGTTGTTCTGTTCTTTCTTACACTGCTGACAAACAACCTTTATCTTACAATCATTTTAATATGCATTGCCATTACTTTGGTATGGTTTGCAACTAGGAAATGGAAGCTGGTAGCAACAGGAAGCATTATTTTCATCTTTTTTACAGGACTTTTATACCTGCTCGATCATTTTGTCTTTAAAGCCATAGGTAATGAACTGGTTATCTTTATCTCACTGGTCCTTTCAGGTGTAGTATGCGCTTTGTATGTTTATAATAAAAGAGCCATTTCTGTTTTGATAATATATCTTTTCCTGATTGGAAGTATCATTTTTGTAAATACTGTGGATTACACGTTTAACAATATCCTGCCCGCTCATCAGAAGGATAGAGTCAATATCCTGCTTGGATTTAAATCGGATCTGCATGGAACAGGATATAATGTTAACCAATCAATAATCTCTATTGGATCAGGCGGATTTCTTGGTAAAGGATTTCTACAGGGAACACAGACCAAATTTAAATTTGTTCCAAAGCAAAGTTCGGATTTTATTTTCTGCACTATCGGTGAAGAATGGGGATTTCTGGGTTCTGCTATTGTTATAGGTATATATTTATTTCTGCTTCTCAGACTAATCAAATTGGCTGAACGGCAACGGTCGGACTTTTCAAGGATATACGGATATTGTGTTGCATCAATCTTATTTACTCATATATTTTTGAATATAGGAATGGCAGTAGGTCTTGTACCTGTGATAGGAATACCATTGCCATTCCTGAGCTATGGAGGAAGTTCTTTATGGGGATTTACTATATTGCTATTTATCTTTTTGAGACTTGATGCAAGCCGTACAGAGTACCTTGTTTAATCAGAATGGTATTGTTATTCTGTGCGAAATTTCGATACCAAAGTCTTTTTCAACATAATCAATAAGTTGAGGAAAAAACTCCATGAAATCATCCTGGAGAGAATAGTAATTCTTTTTAAGGGCATGCATGGCAAAACGCGTCTCATTTGGCAGTGTTGAGCGCTTACTGAGTGTATTCAGAACATGCCTGATACCGCTTTTTGTCTGGTACGATTCTATCCAGTTGTTAATAATAAAAAATGGCATCATCTCCCTTACATTTTCCGGCATTATTTCGTAATTGTTCACAAGTGCCCTGTAAAAATTGTAGGTAACACTCTCGAGAGGTCTTCTGGAGAAGAAATCCCATTCCTTTGTAAGAAAGTGATCATAGATTATATCGGTAATAACGCCTGAATATTTATGATATTTCCTGGTAAAAAAAATCTTGCTCCTGTGAACCACTGGATGCCGGTCGGTAAATCCATCTATATGACGATGCAATATGATCCCTTTTCTGATAAGATCGGGGTACTTTAAATAATCACGTCCTTTTACGTAATCACCTATGTAATTGCCAATAATTATTTTATCAGAATCACCTGAAAGATATATGTGTGCCAGCACATTCATAATACGACATAATAGTACAAAGAATTTGCCATATACCTTCTGTTATTGAAAACATTTTCTTTAACATGTTTTCATCATATACCTAAAACGGGGTTAAAGTATTATGAATCAGCAAGGTATAGCATAAAAACAGCATCAAAAAAAATACTACAAAATGCTCGGATTTTCGGGATTCAAATTATACATTTGTTGGTTCATTTTAAAATGAAAATTCATTTCGGGAAATAATTTCTAATAAATTACTAAGGAGGATTTATGACTAAAAAAAATGTCATCATAATTGGTGCAGCAGGTCGCGATTTTCATAATTTCAATACTTGCTACAGAGATAATGAATATTATAATNNGGATATAGATGGCAGAAAATATCCAAAAGAGCTGGCTGGCAAACTTTATCCTGATGGGATTCCCATTTTTACTGAAAATAATCTGCCTGAGCTTATAAAAAAATATAATGTTCAGGATTGCGTATTCTCCTATAGCGATGTAACTTATCAGAAAGTAATGTCAGTAAGTGCAATAGTAAATGCTGCAGGA
>PMIL01000117.1 GCA_003157075.1 Bacteroidales bacterium
ATCTACAATCCCGAACGAATCCACTCTCAATACTTTCGTAAGCTATGGGTTTTAGGTGGATGAGTGAGGGATCTCTACGGTTAAAAAGATGTGTATAAAGATTAGCTTCAAAAGGAGGGGAAACTTTTTTATGCAGTTTTCATTCATTGCCAAAGCTTAGGTTGACGGCTATGCCCCCGTCCCCTCTCTCGCCATCTCTGCAATCAGGCTCCTCCCTAAAATTGCCACCAGGGCAATTTCTTAACGGTCGTCCCTGCAAAGAGGGGTGCCTACGTTAATAAGTTTCTTCAATTCGAAGACTGCTGCAACATAAAAGTTACTTCTGTCTGTCAACAGTTTCTTTTACCTCATCGAGGCGATATTTTATATTGAATATCTTGAACGGGGCTGAATCCCAGGCCTGTTGAAGGATTTCCAGGGCTTTCTGATAATGTCCAAATTTATACAAGCCCCAGCCTTTGTTAGCCAAATAATTACAATAATCGTATTTATTAGGCGCCAGTAACAGAGCCTTATCTATTTCAGTATTAAATTCTTCCTGTTTTATTTTATTATCCCCAAGAAAACGGGCAAAATTATTGAGCAAAACTGGATTTTCAGGGTCCAATGAAAGTGCCCTGCGATAATAATCTTCAGCTTTGGCGATGGCACCTGCCTCCTGATATATCAAGGCCAGATTAGCGGCAATATCTGATTCAGAAGATGAATTCTTCCTTAAGACAGATATGTATTTTCCAATATACCTGCTTGCTGCAGATGAATCTTTTTCAGCTAATGACAATATAACCTGATTACTGATGATCATTGGATCATCAGTAATATATTTTTCTGCGGTTTTATAAAGTTTTTTTGCTTTTTTATTCTGGTTTGTTTTCTGATAAGCCTCGCCCAGAAGAATATAATTGTAATTAATTTCCAAAAATTCCTTCCCCAGTTTACGATCTAATTGATACATTTTTTCCAACTCAGGAATTGCTTTATCGTATTGTTGCTGCCAACAATATGTCAATCCTAACCAAAAATAGGTATTTGCATTCTGATCATCAATTTGCTGAAGCTGTCTTAAATACTTTAACCTTTCTTCGTTTGATTCGAACCGGAAGGCATAGGCCCAACTTGCCCAGAGTTGCTGAACATACGGCCATCTATCCTTTTTATTGTAATATCTGAGTACCCATTGCAAAGACTGCACTTCCATCCCCAAAGCTGAGTATCTGGAAGAGAGCCCCATCATGGGGTCGAAGTAGTTCGAATCAATAGCCAGTGCCTTTAAATACCATGATATTGCTGTTTTATCATCAGATGCTTTGTTCCCATATATATTAAATCTAAGTGCCTCAGGGGAGTTGGTTGTCAAAGGGTAGGTCTTATAGAAATCATGCCAGGGAGGATTTTTCTTCAGGATTTTAGAAATCAGCAGGTAAGCGGAAATCTTTTCTTTCAGCGTATCTATTAAGCTAAAGATCATTTCTTCCTTGGCTTGTCCGGTTATTTCGAATGATTGTAAGACTTCTATTGTTTTTGTTTTAATTAATTGAGCATCCAGACGGATTGAAGATCCTGCTTTTTCAATTGTGCCGTAAATAAAAAAATTTGCTTCCGCCTTTTGTGAGATTTTATCTGCAATAACTGTGGTTAATCCGGAATACTCAGCTAAACCTCTTGCCTGAAGAAGTGGATTCATTGTCTCTTTCTGTCTTACCTTTAGTTCATTACAGGCTGAAAATGAGGAAATTAAGATTTGCTGGATATTATCCTGCCAGATATTCCATATGGTATCATTTGTCATATTCCTGAATGGCAGCACAGCAATGGATATCCTGCCATCGGTGGATATAAGATTGTCATCTCGTCCAAAAATGGAAACTTTATTGTATATAAGAAGTCCTGCTGTTCCGAGTACCAGTGCAAGAATGAGGATTCCATGAATAGTCCGTAAATAAGCTATCCTCGATGTCTTTTTTAACCTGATTTCTTTGTCAGCATTTGTCAGGATACTTTGATCCGAACCATATTCTCCTCTCTTTTTAACTTCTCCCGGGGGATAACCAAAAAAATCATGAAAACATTTATTAAAATAGGCCGGACTACCAAATCCGGTTTTATAAGAAACCTCAGAAGCCGTGACATACTCATTTTGAAGTATTTCCAGAGCTTTATGAAGACGAACTTCACGAATGAACTGAGCGGTTGTCACCTTTTTTATGGCATGCAGTCGCCGACCCAAGACTTTACGGCTCATTCCTGATTCTTTAGCAAGGTCATTAACGCTGAATTTTTCATTCATCAGGTTTGCCAGGGTAATTTCAGTAAGCCTCCCAATAAATATCTGATCAATGTTGAGATGCTCGGGCATGGAAAAACAGCTTAAGTTAGAGTTGTCTTTTATCGAAGTTCCTGAACTTTATTCATTTATGCAAATTAATTTGCTGAAGAGTCCTGCCAGGTGAATTTCTTAATCATCACATACTTAATGTAAGATAAAAGTTTATTTTAACTTTGATGAATTAACTATGTGTTATAATAAACGTGACTTATCTGAATATCGGGAAATGAAATTATTACTGACGCTTTTACTATTCTTTTCTTTTACTATAACTGCAATCAATTCACAATCTCTGATCAATTATGCAGATCCTCTGATTGGCACGGCCCCTACAAAAGCTGCAAGCGCTTTGAGGCATACTGACCCCGGATCAGAAGAAACAGGACAGACCATCCCCGCAGTAGGTCGCCCATTTGGCATGACCCAATGGACACCGGAAACCCGGACAACAGAACTAAAGTGCGTCTCTCCCTATTTCTATAATGACAAATACATAACCGGATTCAGGGGAAGTCACTGGATGAGTGGAGGCTGCACCCAGGATTACGGAAGTGTAACACTTATGCCGTTCTCAACAAATTTACCCGATACACTGATCCATAATCCTTCATCCAGGTTCAGCCATAAAAAGGAAACATCAACACCTGCTTATTACAGGCTTCTACTCGACAATTCTGATATTATTGCTGAGTTAACAGGCTCTGTCAGGTCAGGTATGATGCGTTTTACCTTTACCGGCAAAAAGAAAAGCTATCTCTTCATTAGGGTGAACAGTGATTATAATGTCGGTAAAATCCGGATTGATGCTAATAATTATGAGATAGTCGGTATTAATCCTGTACACCGCATATATCAGGGAAGTGGTCAGAGCGCAGGTTTCTCAGGTTATTTTGTCATAAAATTCGACAAACCATTTCAACCAATTGACCAGTTGCTAACGAATCAACAGATGGTTGTCGGGTTTAAAAATGAAGAACTTGTTAATGTCCGGATAGGGACTTCCTTCACAAGCATCGAGGCAGCACGAAAAAACCTTGAAAGTGAGATTCCCGGCTGGGATTTTGAGTTACTGAGAAAGCAAACTGAAACAGTATGGAACAAGACTCTGGGTAAAGTACAAGTCAGAGGTGGTACAGACGACAATCTAAAAAAA
This sequence comes from Bacteroidales bacterium, assembly GCA_003157075.1. Taxonomy (GTDB): domain Bacteria; phylum Bacteroidota; class Bacteroidia; order Bacteroidales; family VadinHA17; genus LD21. Next base: position 3,480 of record PMIL01000117.1, read on the forward strand.
TTCTATACGGCATTATATCACTGTTATCAACTTCCCCGTATTGCCAGTGATATAGACGGAACTTACCAGGGTTTTGCCCAGGACACACTGATTCACATATCAGATGGATTTGATTATTACGATGATTTTTCCATGTGGGACACATACAGGGCCTTACATCCGTTAATGACCATTCTTGAACCAGAACGTACCCTCAGCATGATCAAGTCGTTGGTTCTTAAAGCTGAGCAGGGCGGATGGATGCCTATATTCCCTGCATGGGGCAATTATACTGCAGAAATGATAGGAGATCATGTAAGCACAACAATAGCAGATGCCTATTTGAAGGGAATAAATGCATTTGATGCTGAAAAAGCATATAAGTATATGCGGCAGAATGCTTTTGATACGCCTCCCGAAGCAGATTATAAGGATGGAAAAGGCAGAAGGGCCTTACAGAGTTATATCAGATATAATTATATCCCCCTCGAAGACGGTGTCCCCGATGCTTACCACACAAATGAACAGGTATCAAGAACTCTTGAATATGCATTTGATGATTATGCGTTGTCCAGGTATGCTGAAGCACTTGGAAAGACCGAAGACTACAATACTCTAAAAAAACGTTCGGAGAACTGGAGAAATGTATTTGATGCTGAGTCGGGGTTTGTAAGAGGCCGGCATATTGACGGGACCTGGATTGAACCCTTCGATCCTTACAGTCAAGCAAGTTACATTTGTGAAGGTACCCCATTTCAGTACACCTGGTACGTTCCCCATGATATTCCGGGACTGATGAAGGCAATGGGTGGATCAAAAATATTCCTGTCACGTCTAAATGAATTTTTTAATAAAGGGCAATACTGGCATGGTAATGAACCTGATCAGCAGGCTGCATATATCTTTGCGATGGCAGGTCAACCTGAAAAGACACAGGAATGGGTCAGCAGAATAATTGATGAAGAATATGGTACAGACCCCGGCGGCATCAGTGGCAATGATGACGCAGGGCAGATGTCTGCCTGGCTTGTATTCTCAATGATGGGCTTTTATCCGGTTTGTCCTGCTTCAAATGAATATATAATAACCACTCCTGCCTTTGATGAGGTGAAAATATTTTTACCCAACGGCAAGTTCTTTCTAATCAGTTCAATAAACAGGGGTAAAAACAACAATAACATAAAGGCAATAACGAGGAACGGGGCAAGATTTAACAACTGGTTCATTACCCATGATGATATTATCAAAGGAAGCAGGTTTACATTTCAGATAGACTCGAAGCCACCTATAAGATAGGGATTTCGCTCCCGTTTTTTGCGCCCAAACTCCAGGAAGGGGGAGCAGGCAAGACCAGCCTGAAACCATCCGTCCAAATGTAGTCAGGTAGTCCTGATTTTATAGCAGGGAGTGGCAAGCCACCAGACTCTTGCATGCGTGGCGGGAATCCTAAAAATTAATTAAGCTTTCCCTTGATTTTTAATTGAATTTATCGACTGATTAATAGCTGCCTGATCACCGAGATAGCTCTTTGTTTTAACATTAAGGTTTTCGTCAAGATCATAAACCAGGGGAATTCCGGTTGGAATGTTTATATCGAGGATTTCTTCATCCGATAAATGGTCTAAATACTTAACCAGAGCCCTTAAACTATTTCCGTGTGCTACTATTAAAACTTTTTGCTGATTTAGAATTGAAGGTTTAATAGTTTTGTGCCAATAAGGTAAAAACCGGTCAACAGTATCTTTTAAACTTTCAGTAGCAGGCAAGAGTGATTTATCTATCGTGGAGTATTTCAGCTCATTAACAGGATGTCGTTTGTCAGCAACATCCAATTCCGG
>PMIL01000314.1:0-2933 GCA_003157075.1 Bacteroidales bacterium
TGCTTTTTCTCATCCATAATCAGATCATAAATCTTTTCAGGAGATGCATTGAAAGTTGCGGTTTGTCTGATTGATTTTGTCTTCATGGTCAATTTACAGTAAAACTGATAACTAAAATTTCATTGCAGTTAAAATGCCAATTTTCAATTGTATTATATCCGTAATAAACCAGAATCAGACTAATTTGTTCAGGAATCATGATTCCGGATAAAGGCGTTTAAAAAAAAGGCTGCTTATCAGGCAGCCTCTTTTGAATACGGTTACTTTAGGATTTTAAATCCTGACGGAAGTTGTTCAGAATCAAAGATAGCAGGAAGATAACCAGCTTCCATTTCAGTGAAGCTTCCGGTAACCTCAATCTCACCCTTATCAATAGCCGATTTCACAACCGGCGATGAATATACGCAGTCATCAATTACTATGGCAATAGCTTTGTTAAAATTGCTTTTTGTGGCCTCAGCAAAAATACCGATTGCAGCCGGTTTTAACCTGATCTGTATTTTCGGCTCTTCCGTATCTTTTCTTTTGATGATTTTGACAGAATCAAAGTCTGACCTTACAAGCAAGGCCTTTCCATCTGCATTGGTCTTCAAAGCAAATAAACAATATCCCGATTTTTTTGATTCCGACCCCCATGCTAATTTGCAGTTACCGGTTGATTTGTAAGAAAGGAGATATTCATCCACCTTTTTGCGGTTTTCAGTAAGACTGCAACCTAACCTGGGATCGAAAGGTTTTTGTTCTTCGATCGGGGATAAAAGTTTAAAAATCTGATTATCAGACCTGAATAATCCTGCGATTTCATCCCGGTCAAATGTTTCATAGAACGATACCTCCCCTTTCAATGTAATCAAACCTTCAATTTCCGAGGTTGATGTATTTTCAGGTAAAATAAGTACCAGCTCTCCTTTGTCGGCTAATAATTTGACCTCAAAAGAATTCAGCCCATAAAGTTTAAGCCGGGCAGAAATAATTTCTGAAGAATGTTTTAGTGATGTTAAACTGATGCTTTTACCTGTTGCCTGAAGTGTTATACTTTTTGTCTTTTCAGTGTTTTTCTGAACAGCGGATGTCAGAGTCAGTGAAATAATTATAGAAATTATTAAATATATAATGCTTTTCATAATAAATGATTTTAAGTTAACAGAAAAAGAAAATTTTCCGGAGAAAATACCGGACAGGAATTAACTTAAAATAGGAAATTCATCAGTCTCCGGGGGAAACAGATGATACCTTAATATGAATTGCGGAATATGTTGAGAATTTTTTCTTATGATATGAAATTGTGAGACTTTTATACCAGCCTTTTTATTTTCAGACAAAGGATTTCTGTTAAAAGCAAGCAAACTGAAATTATCCTTGTTTGATATCCATTCTTTTTGAAAAATCTTCAACCGGATACATGGAGTTGTAATCCCGTTTTTTTCACTTACTGACAGACTGGATGATACCGGTTTACTTTTCAATCCGGTATTAACTTTTAATGAATTGTTATAAATCAGTAAACCAAAAAAGAGAATCAATACAACAAAAATTGCATCAAGGTGAACTATTCTGTTATTGTCCCTCTTCTCAGTCATTTAACAAAATTAACTCATTTTCATCTGAAAAGCAAAATAATCAGGGTTTTCTGATTCTTACTGCAGCTTTACAATAAACATAATGAAGAACTATCTGTTATAAATTTAGAGAATTATAAAAGTTTCATAAAATGGTTTTTCAGGAGCTTTCATTTGGTTTAATATTTCGGGCCTCATCTATTTTATTTGTTTAACAGATTCTGTATGGAAAAAGAATTCCTCTATGACTTTATTTCAAATCACAGGTATGCAGTACTTTCAACTGTTTCTTCCGAAGGCAACCCCGAAGCAGCACTGGTGGGTTTTGCAGTAGCTCCCGATTTGCGGTTGATAATAGATACTGTACGCACTTCAAGAAAATTTAAAAATCTATCTCAAAACAGTACCGTCGCCCTGGTAATCGGCTGGGAACATGAACAAACACTCCAATATGAGGGCAGAGTAGTTTTTCAGGCAGGAAAAGAATTTAACAAAATGCTTGATCTTTATCTGAAAGCATTTCCTGATGCAAAGCTGCGGGAAAAATACTGGAAGGATATTGCACATTTTATCGTTGTGCCGGAATGGATAAGGTATTCCGACTTTAACGATCCTCCTGCAATTGAAGAAACAGATTTTTTACCATACAAGCTTAAATAAAACACCTTATATTCATATTTATGCTTTCAAACCAGAGAATAAAGGCTTTCGTTTCTACAGCACAACCGTCAGTTGCCCGTGAATTTTACGAAAAAAAACTTGGATTGAAACTATTATCGCAAGATAATTACGGAATGGAATTTGAAGCAAACGAAGCACATATAAGGATTTCTGTTGTTGACAAACTGACTCCACAGCCATTCACTGTCCTGGGATGGGATACTGAGGATATTACCGCAACAATCTGCAACCTTACTGCAATCGGGATAAAATTTGAAAGGTATAACTTTATAGAGCAGGATGAAAATGGGATCTGGACAGCACCAGGTGGTACAAGGGTTGCATGGTTTAAGGATCCGGACGGGAACCTGCTTTCTCTCTCAGATAAGCAATAACTGGTCAGTTAATCAATAATCAGAACCTTGGAACCTCGTATCTTTCGCTGCTTTACCACTGTTATTCCGGTCTCTCAGGGACCTGTAAAAATCTATGAACTAATTAGTGTATTAAGCTCCGTACCATAGTCGAACTGCAGATCTTCATGCAACAAGGCTATCTTTTTTATGATTGTATCTATCTGCCTGTTGTAAAAACTCTGATGCCCTGTATTCCTGCTTATGGATGGAGTAAATTTTTTGAGCTTTGTGCAGAAATAGATCAGCAATTCGACTTCTGTTTCTTTCTTCTGCGAGTATCTTCCATATTTCTTTATAA
>PMIL01000314.1:3015-3144 GCA_003157075.1 Bacteroidales bacterium
ATACAAAGGTATCAATTTAAAATTCAATGGCGCAACGGCGCAAGGGCGCAAGGGCTCAACGGCTTTAAATTGTCTGGAGGCCAGTTATTATGTCTTTCAGGTTGCTATGCCTTTGTGCCTTTGTGCCTT
>PMIL01000372.1:0-21153 GCA_003157075.1 Bacteroidales bacterium
AAAGTATACAGGTTGTCCAAGAGAATAAAAACATCCGGCTGTCATACCCATCAATATCGCGATAAAAGTAATATTGTTTGGAGTAATCTTTGTTTTGTAAACTGCTCTTACGAGAAGGAATGCCAGAGGCCTGTATATAATAAGATCGAAGACCTCTTCAACCTCCCTCATTTTCAGAGATTTTTTATACTCCTCAGCCCAATTCATTACAAATTATTCTTCTTCAGGAAGGTTTTGATTAAATCAATTAGAAGACAATTTTGGTCTCTTGTGCCTATAGTTATTCTTATATGATTATTTAAGCCATCTTCTTCCATGAATTTAATTATCATACCTCTGTTTGTAAGAAAATTCTTCAGGTCAGACTTTATTTCAGAAGGTATCTTAACCAGTATAAAATTAGCGAACGATCTATAGGCTTTAAATCCGGGAATATTATTGAACTCATTATAAAACATTTCCATGTCCGTGGCCATTTTTTTGCTGACTTCCCTATAATACTCCTCGGAATTGAGAGCTGCAATAGCGACCCTCTCAGAAATAGAATTGAAACCCAGATAACGGGCACTGAAGAGTGAGAAACGGACATGGTTCTCGCCAATGAGGGCAAAACCTATCCTTAAGCCTGCCAGTGCATGATATTTTGAGAATGTCCGAATGATCAACAGATTTGGAAATTTATTAATCAGATCTTTCAGATGCGTATTATCACCGTTAAAGAAAAGTGAATACGCTTCATCGAGCACAACGACAGTATCCTTCATTATTTCAAGCACTTGTCTTAACTGAGCAATCTCCAGACGATTTCCCGTCGGGTTGTTAGGAGAACTGATAAGCACCAGTTTTGGCTTGCTCGTTTGATAGACTTTACACATTCCATCAATATCATAGTAGAAAGTATCTTTACCCTCTTTTATAGGATATTCCACCTTGATGCCTTCAACTTCATCTGCGATTTTTTTATAATACCACCAGGAATATGACGGGATCATTATTTTATCGCCTTTGTGTATGTAGCAATGAACAGCCTGTTTCAGGAGGTCCTCTCCCCCATACCCAAGAATTACATTCTTTTCACCTACACCGTACTTAGCTGCCAGTTTTTCTGACAGACAACTTTTAATTCCCCTCATGAAATCGCGGGAATAATCGCTAAGTTCAACGGTTTCAAAATTTATTAATTCTTTTAAACAAGCAGGTGAAGGACCGTACTTATTTTCATTTCGGTCGAGATAGATAATATTTTGTTTATCCATTTTATTTACCGAATAATTAGTAACCCATGAAAGATTTCACACCTAAAATAGTAAAATAGTGAATAACTTGTCTAATAATAGGTAATTATTTGATACCACTTTAAAGTCTTCGTGCTAAAAAAATAGTAAAAGCTATTAAAGATTCAGATTACTTAAAGCTATAAACTACTTTCCAGAAGAAATTCTGATACCTATAAAACATAAAAATCTGCATTTTTATGACGCTACACAAATTGGGGTTCAATGAAGTGCTATAGTCAGTATTTTTTGCCGAAGGGATTTATTGACCATTCTATGGAAAGATTAAAGCTTTTGAGCAACCATTTGACTCACACCTGTTTCAAACGCTATCCTTGAAATATTTTTAAATTGTGAGGCAGTCAGCATTTCAATTACTTCCTGCTCTGTAAAACAATCGCCGGCTTCAGTTCCTACCAGCATATTGATTGAAAAAATGGCTCCTGCAGTGGGCTGGGTCCTTTCATTGTTCATAATCCAATCCTGAATAATGATTTTTCCGTTTTTATTTAATGCCCTATAACATTTATCTGTTAAATTTTGATTTACCTCTAGTGAATTGCTATGAATAACTGCTGATAAAAAAACTAAATCGAAGCCTTTTGGCAAATCATCAATTGTATAATCGCCTTCATATGTCATTATCTGATTTAAAAAACCTTCCTTTTCAATGAATTTGTTTGTTATTGGAATAACATTTGGCAAATCAAAAACGGTTGCCTCAATTCCCGGCTTTTTTGAAACAAATTCCATTGAATAGGCACCTGAACCGCCTCCAATATCCAAAATAGAATTTATTCCTGATAAATCAATATTTTCCAGCTGTTTAGGGGCCTGTTTTTTTGCTCTGTCATGCATGGCATTGATAAAGGGGAAAAGCCAATTTTCTCCTCTTTCATTAATTTCATCGGGATGAGCTGATTTTCCTGTTTTTACTACTTGCGTAAGGCTGCTCCAGGTATTCCACAGATGGTTTGAATGCATCAGGCCTCCCAGGTATTCTTCACTCTTTTTTGAAAGAAAAGCAAAACTCTCCGGGGTATTAAAGAATAAATGATTTTGTTTTGTAAGAAAGCCTAAGGAAACAAGGGCGTTCAACAGCCGTTCACAGGCATTTTCATCTAAATGCAATTTGCCTGCAATATGATTGTTTGTTGAACCGGATTCTTCAATACAAGTAAATATATCAAGTTCGAAACCGCTCAACAGTATTCTGCTTTTTTGAAATGAAGAAGCAAATTCTCTTATTGCATTTGGATTCATAATAGTATTTTTTTAGGTGAAAAATCTTTGAAGCAGTGCATCATAAAATATTATTAACAAAGTTAAGGACATTTTCGGGCCATATCAAAAAATGAGTGACTTGATGAATTTTTTGAGAGAATATTGCAAAGCTGATTAAATGGCTCGATCACCGTTGAGCATTTTATTGCTTCACTCATTGAATCAGGATGCACTTTATTAAAAAGTATCGGTCATTTTTGCTGAAAGCACGCAATTTTTCTATCTTTGAGTATATAATACCTCGGACTGATTTTATTTTTCTTTTGAAAAGGGCAATTGACAGGTTAGATTGCCAGGTATCAATCAGTCACGGAGGAGTCTATGCTTTAGAAGATTTTTATGCAAGATTGATTTATTGCTCTGAATAATACAGAAATCATAATTTTATCTTCGGTCCGGTTGGTTCTTCAATATAGATGAAAGATTTAGAGCTTTATAATGACGAGAATCTGATGCAGGAAATAAAAGCAGACAATGTGTATGCTTTCGATATTCTGTATAAGAAGTATAGTAAAAAACTCTATAATTTCTCATATTCTATCCTTAAATCAAAGGAAGAGTCAGAAAACGTTTTACAGGATGTTTTTTTTGTTTTATGGGAGAAAAGGTTAACTATTGAGAAAGGCTCATCAGTCAGATATTTCATATTCACTGCAGCACATAATGCAGCAATTACAGTATTAAGGAAAAGGACCACAGAAATAAAGTTCATTGAGTTTCTGAAATCATTGCAGGGAGTGAACCAGGAAACACTAACCAGTTCTATTGAGTATACTGAACTTTCAGATAAACTCAATGAAATAATAGATCAGTTACCTCAACGTCAAAAAGAAGTCTACCTGCTGCATCATGAACAGGGATTAAAATATAATGAGATAGCGGGGAAGCTTAATATTTCTATAAATACAATTGAGAACCACATGTCAAGGGCACTTAAAACTATCCGCATGAAGCTGGGTGCTTATTCCTGATCAAACATTCTGGTCTTTACTTTTTCCTTAAAAATTCTATTTACAGTATTTATTTTCAAATAAAGATCATATAAAGTAGTGGTAAAGATCAATTACTACGTCTTATGACAATCACAGATGAATAGTTGATTGGTTGGCTAAACGATCTTTGAATAATACAGTCAGTTAATCACCCCCTGCAGATCACGCTTTTCCTGATTATCTTAAATTAAATATTTGAAAATGAATATTGACCTGATTAAAAAGTACTGTAACAATGCCTGCACGGTTGAAGAGTTAAATCTTGTTCTAAAGTGGTTTGAAGAATTCAAGGGCACTCCTGAGGAAAAAGAGCTTTTATTAAGAGTATGGGAAGAAACGCCTGATTATGTTGAAATTGATGAGCCGGATTTTGAATTTATCCTTGATAAGGTACATCATAGACTGAAACCTGGCCAAACAGCAGATTTCAATCGTGAGAATATTAGAAAAAATGAATCTTTCAGACATTACTTTATCAGAGCTGCCGCAATTTTGTTAATACCCGTCCTGACATACAGTTTTTATATGACTTTTAAATATCAGTCAGTTAAAAAAGTCCGGTCTTCAGAATTACAGGCTTACAATGAGGTTTTTTCTTCAGTAGATGCAATTACAAAAGTTACTTTACCTGACGGATCCAATGTGTGGCTGAATCACAGCAGTTCATTAAGATATCCAAGTTTCTTCCAGGCCAATTCACGGATAGTTGAACTGAAAGGAGAAGGATATTTCGAAGTCGCACATAATCCTGATGTTCCCTTCATCGTCAAAGCCGGAGATATTCAAATTACAGCAACCGGCACCGTTTTCAATATACTTGCTTATCCCGAGGAAGATAAAATTGAAACTTCTCTTATAAGCGGTAAGGTTGAATTAAAGATGCCTGAACCCGGCAGCAATGGGATCACTCAGATGAAAATGAAACCTACAGATCTGGCCATTTTTCAGAAGACGAATAATGAACTCATTATCCGTACAGTAAAAGACGACAGGTATTTTTCCTGGAAAGACGGTAAGCTGGTTTTTAATATGGAGCCGATGGGTGAAGTCGTTAAAAAACTAAGAAGATGGTACAATGCTGATATACAAATAAATGATCCAAGTTTATTAGATTTGAATTACACTGCCACCTTTGTTCATGAAACTCTTCCTCAGGTGATGGAATTACTTGCCCTTATTACTCCGATTAGTTATTCTATCTCCGACAGGAAAGAGATGAAAAATGGATCTTTTACCAAGAGGAAGATCATCCTGAGTCACAGAAGATGATTGAATAAAACAAATATTTTTAATGAATAAAATATTCGCCTATGAAATAAAACAGATCTGACCGGAAACAAAAAGGCAGGAGGTGTTACAGCACTTTCCTGCCAGACTAAGTTATGTTTCTTGCAAAACCATGTGTAACTTTAATCCTATCAAATTTATGAAAAAAATTCAAGAATACTGCGAAAGGAGCATGTTGGTGCTTTTTTCGAAAAAAATAATCCGAGTTATGAAACTATCATTCTTCCTGTCTTTTATGGCCATTTCCCAACTTTGGGCTAGTGATTCTTATTCACAGAACACAAAACTTTCCCTGAAGATGGAAAATGTAAAAATTTCGGATGCATTGAAGCAGATCGAAGATCAGAGTGAGTTTTACTTTCTCTATAGTCCAAAAATGATTGATGTTGAAAGGAAAGTGGATATCACGGCTGAAAATGAACCCTTAAAAGATATTCTTACAGATATCTTTGGAAATGAAGTTAAATTCGCTGCCTACGACAGGCAGATAATTCTTACCCCCAGGGATGAATCGGGATTTGTGGAAGCAATGCAGCAACGCACTATAACCGGTACTATACTTGATGCCGTAACCGGTACGCCGATGCCAGGAGTAACTATTGTGCTTCAGGGATCTACAACCGGAACTCAGTCAGATGCGTTTGGAAAGTACTCTATTACAGTTCCAAATCAGAATGCGGTGCTGATTTTCTCATTTGTGGGTTATGTTTCTCAGACAGTGACAATTGGTCAGAGATTAGTAATTGATATAAGCATGGCTATCAATACACAAACTCTGGGAGAAATTGTAGTTGTCGGTTATGGATCTCAGGCAAAAAGAGATGTGACAGGTGCCATAACCAGTATTTCAACAAAAGAGCTTGAAAACAGACCCTCAACTCAATTCGGCAATTCCCTTGAGGGTAAGGCTGCAGGTGTTCAGGTAATAAGATCATCAGGGCAGCCACAGGCTGGTTTTTCAATTAAGGTAAGGGGAACTTCTTCAATTACCTCAGGCAGTGATCCTCTGTATATCGTTGATGGTGTCCAGACATACAGTATTGCTGAGATCAACCCAGCTGATATCGAATCATTCTCTGTTTTGAAAGATGCTTCTTCAGCTGCGATCTATGGCAGTAGCGGCGCAAATGGAGTTGTGCTCATTACTACAAAGAAAGGAGCAAATGAGAAAACGAAAGTTACTTTTAATGCATCTATGATGTCATCACAAGCCTGGAAAAAACTGCGAGTTCTCGATGGTCCGCAGTTTAAAGCTCTAGCTACTGAATTAGGGCTTTCGGCAGACTGGAATCTCTATAATGCTAATACAAACTGGCAGGACGTTATTTTCCGAAACGCATTGACACAGAATTATCAAATTTCTGTAGCCGGAGGGAATGAAACCACAGATTACTATCTGTCAGGGTCAGTAATCGATCAGAATGGTATTGTTTTGAATAACAATCTTAAAAGAGCAACATTCAATCTTAACCTGAATCATTCAGTATCCAAATTTCTGAAAGTAGGAACAAGCCTGTCTTATGATAAGTGGAGTGATGTAAGCGTTTCGGAAAACGACAGAAACGGAGTAATAACAAGATTGCTTACAACAGTCCCTATAATAGGTATCTGGGATAAGACAAATCCGGATCAATATTCACTCAATCCTTTCATTCCTGATCTAGAGAACCCTTATTCAACTGTCTACCAACCTGTACAGCTTTTTGTTAATAACAGGCTTCATGGAAATGTTTACGGAGAAGTAAAAATCATAAAAAATCTTAAGTTCAAGAGCCTTCTCGGATTTGAACACAGTAACGGAATTTATACATCCTTTCAGAATCCTACTGATACACGCTATGGTCGTACAATGGATGGCCTTGCTTCTGAAAGCGATAATGAATTTACATATTGGATATCGGAGAACACTTTGAATTATACACAACAATTCGGGAAACACAATATTTCAGTACTTGCAGGTTTTATTGCATCAAAGGAGAATGCCCGTTCAGTGTATCTTTCCTCTCATGGTTTTGGAGGAAGTACAGCGATTGCCACTGTAACTGCCGGAACGGTTCAGAGTGTACCCCAGGTATCAATTTATGATAAGTCTCATGCTGCCTTTATCGGGAGACTGAATTATTCATTTAATGATAAATACCTGCTGACATCAAATTTCAGGGCTGATGGGTCGGGACAGTTTGCTTCAGGCAACAGATGGGGATATTTCCCATCATTCTCTGCTGGTTGGCGTGTTTCAAAGGAGGCTTTTCTGAGTGATGTAAAAGCGATAAGTGATTTAAAACTCAGGGTAGGCTGGGGAATAGTCGGAAACGATAAGGCTAATCCGTATGCCTGGTATGGTTTAGTAACCCCCGGAGCTTATATTATCGGAGGAAGTGTAGTCAATGCATATATCCCTAATACTCTTGAGAATACTAATCTGAAATGGGAAAAAACCGGGCAATTCAATCTTGGTCTTGATTTAGCCCTTCTGAAAGACAGAATCACAATAACTGCAGATTATTATAATAAAACTACAAAGGATCTGCTTCTTTATGTGCCTCAACCTTTAAGCACAGGTTATTCAACAGCTTTGCAAAATGCAGGAAGTCTGAGAAACAAGGGATTTGAGTTCCAGATTATTTCCAAAAATATTGTAAAAGATAATTTCTCATGGACCACTGATTTCAATATCTACTTCAACAGGGGAAAAGTATTGGATATCGTCGGTACCACTATTCATACCGGTGCAATAAATCCTGCCGGTACAACTTATAATCTGGCATTTGTTAAAGCAGGTCTGCCGCTAGGCTCATTCTATGGTAAATTTGATGAGGGTGTTGACCCTGCCACAGGTAATATTAAATTTCTGCAGACTGCTGCCGGCACTGATAGCCTGGGAATCATCGGCAATGCTAATCCAAAATTTACATATGGGATGACTAATTCATTCACTTACAAAAACTTTGTTCTCGATGTCTTTATTCAGGGGGTACAGGGCAATCAGATATTCAATGCGACAAGGATTCTGACCGAATCAATGAGATTGGGAATGAACCAGTCAGCAACAGTTCTCAAAAGATGGGAAAACCCCGGTGATATAACAGAAATGCCAAAAGCAATTAAGAATGACGAGACTAATTGCTATCCCTCTACCAGGTTTATTGAAAATGGTTCTTTCATGAGAATTAAGTCCTTGACATTGGGATACAATATACCTTCAGCACTTCTCAGTAAAATTAAAATAAGTCATTTAATGGTTTATGTTACAACTGAGAATCTATTGACTGTTACCAAGTATTCAGGATTTGATCCTGAAGTAAGTGCTTTTGGTTCAGCCAGCCAGGATAATACAAGTAAAAACACAGCACCTGGCGTGGATTATGGTACATATCCGCAATCGAGAGATTTTCTGTTCGGATTGAGCGTTACTTTTTAAATAGTTAAATTCAAAAACTGAAAAAATGAAAAAGAAACTAATATACATTAGTAGCCTGATAATATTATTACCAGCTTTGATAATATCATGTCAGAAATTTCTGAGCGATACGCCTCAGACTAGCCTGACGACGGGAAACGCTTATAAATCAGCATCTGATATCGAGAATGCTCTTGCAGGATGTTATCAGATCTTTTATACCGATTACTATCAATGGGAAAATGTCATGCTTAGCGATAATCGATCTGACAATGCTTATCCCGGCGGAAGCGGCGAAGAAACTTTTGTCGATGAAGACCTGTTTCAGGTACCAGCTACTAATAGTCATCTCTATAACTTCTGGTGGGGACAATTATACCAGGGCATTGCCAGATCCAATATATTACTTGATAAAATAACTTCAGTAACTGATCCGGCACTTGATGAAAATGGAAGGAGAGGTCAAATTATTGGCGAAGCAAGCTTCCTAAGAGCTTACCACTTTTTCCAGCTTGTTAAACTTTTTGGAGGAGTTCCTCTTGAACTTCACTCTAATACAGCGGATCCATCAAATACAAGGAAACCGAGGTCCACTGAACTGGAAGTCTATACTCAGATTGAGAAAGATTTGCAAACTGCAGTAACTAATCTGCCTGATACCTATGGAAACGATGCTTCAGTTAATAAGGTAAGAGCCACCAAAGGTGCTGCCAACGCACTTCTTGCTAAAATATGGGCCCAGAGAAGCGACAGGGACTATTCAAAAGTTTCGCAGTATTGCGATGCTGTGATCAGTAGTTCAGCATCTTATGCGTTATGGCCCGACTATCACCAGTTGTTCGACGGGAGCAATTATCTAAGTTCAGAATCTATCATGGAGATTCCATTTATTGAGGGAAATGCATCCGCCTCCAACTGGGGTGTTGAACTGTTTCTTGCTCCTGAGGACGGATGGCAAAAATACTGTGTGCCTTCGAAAGATCTGGTTGCAGCATATACTGCCGAAGGAGACAGTATCAGGGAAAATACAAATATTATTTTTTATGACAATCTTGCCTGGGCTGATGAGAACTGGAGCCCATGTGGGGACGCTGCTGCTAAAGTTCCTTTTAATAATAAACAAGAACATCCGGCAGGCTGGTCGAGTGGTGATCATCTCTACCTGCTTCGTCTTGCTGATATAATTTTATTAAAGGCAGAAGCTCAGAATGAATTAGGGCATCCTGAATTGGCAGCTCCGCTTGTAAATCAGGTCAGGGCAAGAGTCGGATTGGATCCATTATCCACGGCTCTTACCCAAACTGTGATGCGTACAAAAATTTTAAATGAACGCAGACTCGAACTGGCGTTTGAAGCACAACGTTGGGATGACCTTGTAAGAGCCGGCGTTGCAACTCAGGTAATGGCCAGTCTGAATGAATACAAATATACTTGCAGTGATGGTGTGCTGAGTGCTCCTGTAAAAATCAATTACAATTGCAATAGTGATCATCTGTTTATGCCTATACCTCAATCAGAAATAGATGCAAATCCAAACCTGATTCAAAATCCGGGTTATTAAAATAAAACTTTTAAAACCTCCCTTATTTACATAATAATAAGGGAGGTTAATTTTCCCTTAAAGCTCATTTTGCTAGCAGATCTCAATATGAAAAACCTCCGGGGACATTTATTCAGCTTTAAATTATTCCTGACTTTATCATTCCTGGTTATCCAGTTATCATGCAAACCGGTAATAGAAAATCAGCAGCAGACTACCAGTCCCTCCCATCCGATAATTCCTTTGCCGAAGGATATCGAATTTCATTCAGGGTATTTAGAAATTGACAGAACTATTAACCTGATAAAAAATGAGAGTTTCCACTCAGCAGACAGAATTATTGAAGAGTCTTTGAATCAGGCACTAACTGATGGCTTCATTGGCAATAGTGATACATCAGTTAATCCGAAAATTATTTTTATTACTGATGAAGGACTTAAACACGAGAGTTATCGTATTCTGATTTCGAAGGAAGGTATAGCTATTTCAGCAGGTAGTCCGGCAGGTGCATTTTATGCGTCGCAATCACTGAGACAAATGATATGGGATGCTATTGCGGGACAAAAACAAAAATCGTTTAAGCTAAGCTATTTGTTAATAAATGATACTCCCAGATATACATGGAGAGGTTTTCATATTGATTTATCCAGGCACTTCTTTACAAAGGAGTATATCCTGAAAACTATTGACTGGCTGGCTTTATATAAAATAAATAAATTGCAGCTCCATCTGACAGACGATCAGGGCTGGCGTGTCGAAATTGACCAATTCCCACTGCTAACAGAGACAGGAGCCTGGAGAACTTTCGACCATTATGATTCAATATGCATGATGAAAGCTAAGTCGGACTCCAGATACGAACTGGACAGCAGGTTTATAAAAACATTAAATGGAAAAACAGTTTATGGAGGTTATTATACAAAACAGGATATTCGGGATATCATAAACTATGCAACGGATAACTTTATCGATGTAATACCTGAAATTGACATGCCTGGTCATATGTCGGCGGCAATATCTGCTTATCCTTATCTCTCCTGTACCGGAGCTTCAGGCTGGGGGAAAGAATTTTCCTATCCTGTTTGTCCCTGCAAAGATGAGACGATGAATTTTTGTTATAATGTTCTTGATGAAATTACAGGATTATTCCCTGACTCGTTAGTACATATTGGCTGTGATGAGGTAGAAAAAGACACGTGGTATGCATCACCTGATTGTCAGAATCTAATGAACACCAATAGTCTGGCTGGCCTGAATGGAATCCAGAATTATTTCATAGATCGTATCCGGAAATACCTTGAAGGCAAAGGCAAGACAACTGTTGCCTGGGATGATGTGATAGATGGGAAGATAGATGATAAACTGATACTTATGTACTGGCGTGATTGGATCAGCGACTCTCCTGAGCGTGCTGCAGCCAATGGAAACCATCTGATTTTGGCACCATGGACGACTTTTTATCTCAGCAGTGAACACACGGATGCTTCTCTCAAGAAACTGTATGAGTTCGATCCCTCCTCGCTTTACTCGGCTAACGTGTTGGCAAAGGTAATTGGAGTTCAGGGTTGTGTTTGGACTGAAGAAATCCCTTCTGAAAAAATGTTTGAATATCTGGTCTATCCCCGACTCCAGGCTCTGGCTGAAAATGCCTGGTCAGCGGCCAGAGACTGGAGTTCATTCAAACAAAGATTAAAAACACACCTGCAATATATGAGCACAATGCATTTAAATTACAGGGAGCCAAACCTTGGATATAACTAATTAAGTCCATTTTAAAAGTTCACTTGAACTTTTTGAATGGATTTGGAATGAATATTATTCAGAAAGAAAATTTCTATTTTTCACACTGAGCAATTGCACTCTTGAAAGCTTCGGCAATGTTTTTAGCTGTTTCTACATCCTCTGTCTCAATTACTACATCAGATTCCCAGGCTTGCTGTGCTCCGTTTTTATATACTTTCACAAGCTTTACTTTATTTTTGCATGTAAGGGATACCTCCACACGTTTACCGCTCACCTTAAAATCGACCATTTGCTTATTCATATCGGTAAGGGTAAATTCGAAGATTTCGTCTGTTGTTTTGCCTTTATCATCTATGCTGGAACGGGTAAATGATATTCTACAGAGATCATTATTTGTGAGATCTATCTTTTGCTTCAACTCTTTTCCTTCGCTTTTCAAGTCGCCAACATTTTCCGTGATAAACTTAATGACAGATTGTTTATCGCCCCAAACCTTATCTTTAGGCTTGCCAGTGCTGGCGAGATACTTAATGGCTTCGGCGATATCTTGTGCCTGTTTGGCATCGAATGCCATGATTTCTATCCCATCGTCAAATGCCTGTTGTTTGCCCTCTTTAAATACTTTTACAAAAGACTTCTTGCCATTAACTGATGCTTCCACATTCAGATATTTACCGGCTGACCCAATTTTTACTGTGCCCGGGTCTAACATATATGGGTAAAATTCAACTGATTGTTCCACCAATATACCTTTCGCATCGGTTTTGCCCTGCACATATTTTACATTAAGAGGGTCAGTTGATAATGAGCTGAAATTTAGTTTATACATGTCGGGCCCGATGGTTTCACCAGTAATCGTATTTGTTAAAAATGTAATGGCTTCGCTAATATTCTTCCATGCAGCAGGTTGAATTTCAGAGTTTTTTATGGCTGATTTAAATGCTTCCACCATTTCACGGGAAGTTTCTATATCAGTAGTTAAAATATTGATCTCATTTTGATAATCCTGCAATACGTTATCTTTATAATATTTGATAAATTTTGTCTTGTTCTTCGAAGTGGAAACAATGATTATCTTCTCTCCGTTTACTTTAAAATTTAAACTATTTGCATCCAGGTCATTGAGATAAAACTCATAACGGTTCTCAACAAGTTTTCCTTTCGAATCAGACTCAGAATAAATAAATATCCCCTTTGTTGTATTTCCCTGGATGAAATTAATCTTCTGGCTTACAGTTTTTTTCTCTAAGGTAAGTTCTGTTATGTTTTTTGTAATAAAATCCAGTGATCTCTGCAAACTACCAAAATCGGGAATCACTGATTTGCCTTTTTCATTTGCTGTTGAAAATGCAGCAATAATATTCCTGGCCTGGTCGATATCTTCTGCAATGATTTCAAAATCGTTACGAAAGCTTTGCTGTTCATTGTTTTTTGTATATTTAATATAATGATCGTTTCCCTTGGTTTCAACCGAAACCGAAAGTTGTGGCCCACTAATCCTGACAGTTAGATTCTTTTTGTTGATATCCAGGGTATTGAATTCATATCTTTCTTCTGAGGAAACATTTTTCTGATCGGTCTTTTTCACGGTAAAACTGGCTAAGTAATCCTTGGTTTCACCAAATGAGAAGGCTTGTTCGAAAGTTACCGGGCCTGAATTTATTTTAGAAATGTTGTTTTTAAGCCAGTTCAAAGCATCTTTATTTGTGTTCCATCCTTTTTCGCTTGAGTTAATCAACGGTATCGCGGTCTTAAAAAGATTTATCAACTCCTGTGCTTCATCCGCGGTGGATAATAAAATCTCTAAATAATTGGTATAACTGTCAAGCTTGTCTTCTTTGAAGTGTTTTATGAACTTTTGATTATTATTGATTGACAGGCTTATGAATAGTTTTTTCCCCGATGTTTTACGGACAATTGTATTTTTATCAATGTCAGACACATAGAATTCAAAACTCTCTTTGGCAGCTTTACCTTTTTCATCAACCAATACAGAAACGAAACTAATTTTTCCTTTACTTTCGTCCAAAACATCGATAGATTGCTTAAAGGTGCTTTTGTCAATCTGAACATCCCGGACTTTCTCCTTTATTGAGGCAAAGGACTGGCTTAGCTTATCCTGGGATTTAACATTGAAAATCGTACTAATCGGGAGAACAATTATACAAGCTATTTGAAGAAAACTCGTTTTCATAAAGTTATGGTTTAAGGTTTTATATAAAGATACAAAATTTTTAAAATCAGTATTTGCCCATTCACTTTGTATAATTCTACTCTCATTGCTATATAGAAAATATCCAAAACTTACATTAGTAATAGTTAATACATCACTCACAAATTCTTACCAATCCAGTCGCAACTTAATGAACAAAACTCCACAGATCACTAATCATGTAGATTCTTCTTCGAGTCGTTCTTGGCTGGTATGACCAGAAATTTCTAGGTATTGCAAAATTGCTAAAGAAACAGGCAAAATATTTAAATTATTAATCCTAAAATTTCTATGTCCCGCCTTGTGCAATCGCTGAATTTTACAATAAAAAAGGGCACACTTTTAAAGCACCAAAAATAACTTCTTTATATAAACCTCTAAAATATTGGGTGATGGAAAAAAAGGTAATCTTAATAGCAATTTTTGTTTTAGGGTGCAGCGTTTTTTCGTTTAATAACGAGTCGATTGCTACCAGTAAAACCTCTTCTGCCTCAGACTCAGGTGACCCTGGCATTGGAAGGCAACACAAGTCCAGTCCTGCGTACCGGATACTTACCAGCCGTTATGTTTCACGTTCCACTTTAAAACGGTCAATCGAGCACAACAACGGGGTGAGAATTAAAATCTTGTTGAATGGTATGGATAATACCGATATTGAAGATTTTTCCATGCAATATGATAGCGGCAATGAGTATCGGATGGGAAATACGTATGGTGTTGAAAATTCATCCTTCCCCTTGTATGTAAAAGTCACCTACCGTACATGGAATACGTTTCATGCCGTACAGTCTGACGTTACTTATGAATTTGAGGTGTATTATCCTGGCACATGGGATGTAACTATCTGTAACTGAAATCACAAATTCAATTCGCCGCTGTCCTCCATCTCTCTGACCCTTTCGCGGACAGCAGCTCTTTGATCTTCGATATGTTTGACAATTGCTTTGAATGCAGGATTGTTACGGAGGTTATCGAAACCAGGGAATGCGAGTGTTATAGGATATTCGAAAAGTCCGAATTTCTCAAGCTGGGATAAATAATCAAGAGCCTTTTCATTTTCTCCCAGCATAGCATATGAAGAAGCTAGCTTTAATCTGATTATTGATAATTGCACTCCATTTACCTTCATCATTTCTGCTTCAAAATACTTTATTGAAGTTTTGAGGCCTTTAGCAGCATCATTCTTCCTACCTGTTTCTTGTAACAGGTAGTTAAAAAAAATGTCGTAATATCGATCTTCCCTGATGAATTCATTCTGGTCACCATCCAAGGCTTGCTTTGAGTATCCCTCTGCCTTTTTAAAATCCCGTTGCAAAGTATAATAGTAAAATCTCATAATATCGCATGCCCTTTTGCATGTTGTAAAATTCTGGATAGAATCGAGAAAATTAAGAGCTTCATCAGACTTCCCTTGAATATAAAGTATATTATAATAGTCCTGATTTATTCCACACCAGGAAGGTTCCAGCAAAAGTGTCTTCCTGATATATTTCAGAGCTTTGGTGTATTCGCCAATACTGAAATAAGCAAATCCAATGTTCATAAGAACTGATGCCTGAGAACTACCCCCAAGATCATACGCTTTTTGCAAAAATGGCAATCCTTGTAAAACTTCGTTTTTACTTAATGCTAATACCATACCTAAATTATAATCTGCCCACAGGTCTTTCGGATTAGTATCCAATTGTTTATTATAGTATTTAACAGCACTGTCGGATTTGTTAGTCTTCAAGTAGATACTCCCTAATCCCTCTAATGCGCCGCGATTTCCCCCATCAATTCTTAGGACTCCCTCATAATAAATCATGGCTGAATCATATTTGCCTAATAGTTCATATGTAAGACCTTTNNAAAAAGTTTGAAGCTATATTCAGGTACTGGTCATCACGTGTAGCCCACCATTTCAAATTCATTTCACCACCTTTCGTTGTTAAACTATAGGCCAATAAATCTTTAGTCGGTTTAGCATCAATTCTTTTTTCTTCGTTATCAGGGCTGTTATTTAAAAATGATAAAACAGCAATTGATTTTTCGGGCTTAATAGAATTCGAGGATGAAGCTCCACTGGCCTGGGTTTTCCATTTAGAAAAATAGCTGATCGTAAGGTACAGTACTGTGAGGATGAGAATCCCGGCAAATATATAGCCGAATTTTAGTAAAAATGACTTTTTTTGTAAATTATGAGAACGTGTTTTTACCGGATTTAATTCCCGAGGATTGTCAAGACCTTCTTTTTTTATTTTGCCTGGTGGAAAACCGAAGAATTCACGAAAGCATTTATTGAAATACGTTGGGCTGGCGAAACCTACTTTATATGCCACTTCTGATGCAGTAACATCCTCCTTTTGAAGCATTTCCATCGCTCTCTGGAGACGTGTTTCACATATAAACCGGCAGACAGATGTCTTATTAATGTTCTGCAGTTTATGGCTTAATTTGCGTTGACTGATGCCGGCAGCTTTGGCAAGCTCTTTAGCTCCAAAGTTTTCGTCACCGAGGTTAGCATAAATAATGTCAACGAGCTTAATAAGAAATTCCTGCCTGTACAAATGTTGCTCATCCATTTGTGGTATGTATTAAAAATATCTCCGGCGAGGCAACAACTTCCTGCAAATATCATAAATTTCCCCCATTATTGCAAAGATATCTTCCAAATATTACAATTTATTTTATAGATAATGAGCACTTTAAAAATTTCTAAAAGTTTAGCTCTAAAAAATGACCTGCTTCTGCATTTATTTACTAAAAACTATAATAATCTGCTAAAAAGTTTAATCTTTTACACAATAATTATAAGAAATTGTTCCTGAATTAGTATGCATTAGTATATGGTTTATCCGAACTTTAATATTGAATAGATAAAACCAATTAGGTTAAGTAATTCCGGCGAGGTGGTACAGCTTTTACTCCGATAAAGACAAGGTTGTTGTACACATTTTGACTTTATAAGATTTCTTGTGCCACCTCTTTTTATTATTCCAGATTCTCCTGTGCCTGCTGCAGCCAATGAAAACCATCTGATTCTGACACCGGTTACCACTCACTTGAGCAGCTTGCGTTTTCTAAGGAGAAAAATACCCGTATTATTTTAGTACAAAACTGCTTTCTTTATTTGCATCGCCTTTCCCTTTATATGCAGCCTCACCCGGATATGGGAATATTGGTCTTGACATAACCTCTTTACCATCTACAATTTTTGAGGCAATAACTCGTTCAGGAGCATTATTTTTTTCAACCCAATTTCTTATCAGTGCAATCCAATCAACCTGAGCAGGTCCATCTCCTCCTCCGCAATGAAGCACACCGGGAAGCAGGAAAAGTCTCATATAATTCCCTGTTTCAGGATCATTTGCCTTAACTGCATTATAATGATCAATAGTAGCAAATGCTGAAAGAGCAGGATCGTTCCATCCATGCCAGAAGATAATTTTTCCTTTTCGGTTTTTAAATCCGCTGTAGTCTGTTGATGTAGCATCCAGATATGCAGATGCATAACGGATCTCCTTTTCATGTCCTTTGAAATCATATGTTAAGTAATTCCAGTCCGGATCCTGCATTATAAGGTATTTAAATACTTCTATTCCAAAGTAAGCCTGTAAAGTGGGATAACCTGCTTTCTGCATCCCCTCATATGGACCGGTTATCCATGCCTGCCAGCCGTCTGGCTGGTTTTCCTGCCCAAAAGGAAATCCCGGATAAGCTATTCCATTTCCAATGGCAACCCCTTCATAGATTTTTTTAACTGCGTTTATCTGGCTTGTAGTAAAACAATCCTTTCCCGGCACATCACCAGGGCATTTTGGAAGAGAAGTGAAATCAAATTTGCACATGGTGGGATTATTCAGGATGCCATCTTTGACACCGTCCAGCATGTCACATTGTTTAAGAATTGCCTCCTGCAACATTCGAATATGCTCTTTGTTAATAACAGGCTCAGTCAGTCTCGAAGGATAAACTGCCTGTGTATTCTGGACAAACTCGGCTGCAAGTGCAGGCCAGTCAAATGCAGGAGCTCCGGCAACGATTCCATCAAAATCATCAGGATAACGTTGAGCTTCCATCATCGCCTGACCTCCTCCGCGTGAGCAACCGGTAAAATAGCTGTACTTAGGAGAACTCCCGTAATAACTGCCTATGATAGCCTTTGAAACCTCAGCAGTACGATGAACAGCAAGATGGCCAAAGTTTAATTGCCTTTCCATATTATTAAGCGCCCAACCGGCGCCAACAGAGTTTTTATCATCATGCCCGGTATCTGTACCGGAAGTGGCATATCCCTCATTCACAGTTGAACTGGCCATATTTTGCACAGTTCCCACAAATCCTCCTCCGCCACCCATTATATAAATTCCATTCCAATCAACTGGCAGAAGCAGTTCAAACTTTATTTCCTTTCCAATGATGCCTGATATTTTACAATGGGAAGATCCTGCTGTAATTGCAATAGCTTCAGTTATTTTTACGTCCGGGATTTTTAAGGCTATAAGTTTTTCACAGGGAATACATTTTTCTGTGTTTAAATTGCTTTGAGCATACGTTGTACCTATTAAGATATTTAATAGAATTGCGAAAATCATTATAAGGTATTTCATAAGTACTTTTTTATATTTATATTTCTGTTTCACTGGCATATCAAAATTAATCTTTGTCTAAATCAAAGTCAATCTTTATCATTGAAATCCACAGGGTGTTTAAAAAAGGATATGTCAGAGCAATGAGTTTTCACAATAAAATTAAAAATAGAACCATGGAAAATTACACCAAACCAGAGATCAAACGACTTTATTCCCTTGATGCCTTGCGTGGTTTTGACATGTTTTGGATTATGGGAGGAGATGGAATTTTTATTGGTCTTGCTACATTAACCGGATGGCCCGTACTTCAATGGTGGGCGAATCAACTTCATCATGTCCCATGGCATGGGTTCCATTTTTTTGATATGATTTTCCCCTTGTTTCTCTTCATTGCAGGCGTATCGTTTCCATTTTCTCTGGCAAAACGAGTGGCAAATAACCAAAGCCGGAAATCGCTGTACAGACATGTAATAACGAGGGGACTGGTACTGTTGCTACTGGGTACTCTTTACAATAATGCAGTCAGGTTCGATTTTGCACATTTTAATTATGGAAGTGTTCTTGGAGTAATAGGTCTCGGGTGGATGTTCGCTGCTCTTATCTTTATGAACACAAAACTTAGTTCGCGTATTGTCTGGTTCTGTGGACTCCTCATTGGTTACTGGCTTTTGCTGCTGTTATTCCCTGCGCATGACCTGGGTTCAACTGATATTTTTTCTAAGCAAGGAAACCTTACCGATTATATAGATCGTCTTTTCAGGCCCGGCATACTATTCGGTTCGGAGGGAATATTAAGTACTATACCAACTATTGGAACTGCATTACTTGGGATGTTCACTGGAGAATTTATTTTATCAGAATACCTGAATGACAAGCCTTTGAGAAAAGTCCTTTATCTTGTATTAGCCGCAATAACCCTGATGATAATAGGAAAGATATGGAATATTGTTTTCCCAATCAACAAACACCTTTGGTCAAGCTCATTCGTA
Source organism: Bacteroidales bacterium (assembly GCA_003157075.1). GTDB lineage: Bacteria > Bacteroidota > Bacteroidia > Bacteroidales > VadinHA17 > LD21. Next base: position 19,296 of record PMIL01000372.1, read on the forward strand.
TGCTGGGTTGGTGGACTGAGCCTTCTTCTATTCTCCATCTTTTACCTGGTCATTGATGTATGGCAATATAAAAAATGGACATTTTTCTTTGTGGTAATAGGTATGAACCCGATAACAATCTACCTTACAGAAAGAGTAGTTAGTTTCAAATCAGCAAGCAATTTTTTCTTTGGTGGAATCACTGCCCTACTTCCTGCGACCTGGGCCCCGCTTATAGATGGAATTGGAATAACGACTCTTGCCTGGGTATTCCTGTATATACTCTATAAGAAAAAGATCTTTCTGAAAGTATGACCAAACTCTTTAAATTCATGGGTCTGTCACAGTATAAATTTTTACATGACAACCTTGTGAAAACTAACGTTAAAAAACAAGCTATCTCTTTAATAAATCGCTCAATTCATATAAGTTAAAAAGAAAATATTATGACAAAAATGGAACGTAGAACTTTTCTAAAAGGTGTTGCCGCTGTTTCAGCTTTTACTATTTTGAAACCGGATACTGCTTTTTGTACAAATGCCAACTCTGCAATCCGCATGGGGATTATTGGGTGTGGAGGAAGAGGAACTGGCGTTATCTCCTCAATGTCGAAAAACACCAACACTGCCATTATTGCAATGGCTGATCTATTTGATGACAAGTTGCAAAATGCAGTTACCTTTTTAAATAAGGTTAATACTGAAAAAGGATTTCCCGAAATACAAAAAACGAATATGTATAAAGGGTCAAGGGCGTATCTTCAGTTATTAAACAATAAAGAGGTGGATGCGGTATTAATTTCTACTCCGGCATATGCTCATCCTGCGTTTTTAGAAGCAGCCGTTGCAGCAGGTAAGCATGCTTACTGCGAAAAACCTGTGGCAATTGATGTAGACGGATGTAAAAGAGTGCAAAAAATAGCCGCCGGAATTAACGGCAAATTGAGTACTGTGTTTGGATTTCAAATTCGCTATGCATCTCCTTTTATCGAAATGATCAATAGAATTCAACAGGGAGCAATCGGTGATATAGTCAATGTGCAGCTTTACTATCTTTCATCAGGTGTTGGAATTATCCCCATCAATAAAATGTCGTTTGATGAATACCGGATTCGTAATCACTACCACTTTCATGCAATATCAGGAGGAACATTATTAGATCAGGGAATTCATATTTTGGATGTTTGTAATTGGGCTCTTCAATCACATCCTATACAAGCAATTGGTATCGGAGGATCAAAGGCAGGAGCCGAGTTTGGCGATGCATGGAATAATTATCAAATAATTTATGAATATGCTAATAATATTAGTGTGAGCATTCACACCACACAGGTTGGGCCTGAGTTTGGAGATGTGTGTGCGAGGTTTATCGGATCTAAAGGCATTGCAGAAGCACACTATTCAGGAGGTGTATTTATCAGTGGTGATAATCCGTGGGATTCAGGAGTTCCCAGGTATGGAACTTCTGTACCTACAGAAGAACAAAGAAAATCTGGTGTTTTTCTTTCCGCACTTCAGGATGCAGATGCAAACAAGGAGATTGCTTTTATAAAAAGTATTGAAACAGGAAATTATATAAACCACCTCCAATCCGGATGTGAATCCACTCTTACTGCGCTTTTAGGGAGAGAAGCCGCGATAAGACGTGAACGTATTTCATGGGATGAATTAATCTTATCAGGTGAAAAAATTGATCCAAATCTTGACCTGTCACAATTTGATAAATAAAATAAAAGTCAAATGGCAGAAATTAATCGAAGGAAGTTTCTGTCTTGATGTATTTTTGGAAATCGGGAAAAAGTTTTGTTGCAGAAGGTTCTTCGAAGTTGGACTTCATTTTCAAAACCACTATTGCAGGCTTTTGATAAAATCAAGATAGT
>PMIL01000372.1:21209-21333 GCA_003157075.1 Bacteroidales bacterium
AGTCCAAAACTCCCCGGTATAGCTAGTGTTTTCATACAACCCCTTATCGGCTTCACCATAATAAGTACCAACCTTATCAAGAGACACATGATTTACCCCTACACCATCCTGCAGCATAATAATC
>PMIL01000354.1:0-163 GCA_003157075.1 Bacteroidales bacterium
ATAATCTCAGCCAGTTCTAGAATGCTGGCAGAAGGTATCCCGGTAATATTTTCGGCTTCAGCCGGTGAAATATGCAATGATAATCTGAATTCATCAAAGCCTTTTACATTTTTTTCAACGAATTCATGATTTATTAGACCTTTGTCAATTATTATTTGTGCGA
>PMIL01000354.1:201-9713 GCA_003157075.1 Bacteroidales bacterium
GTTTCAGCAGGATTTTTACCCCAGATGATGATTGTCTTAGCGTTTTTGAGATCCCATGGGACATTATGCTTTACAGAACCCATTGTTAATCTCACAGCTTCAAGCCCTGCCGGCCAGCACAGGTTACCATACGTCAAAGTTGTACCTCCGAATGCATTCCAGAATGACTGACCAATTTCGTTGGTCAATCCCGACATTCCGCTTCCTGTATACCAAAAAATACTTCTTGAACCCCAGTTCTCTTTTATGTAAAGGAGTTTGCTGCTAATTATATCAAGAACTTCCGCCATGCTTATTTCTGAAAATTTTCCGGATGAAGAACGGATCAGCGGATGAATAATCCTTTCGGGAGAGTTCGTTCGTTCGATATATGATAGACCCTTTATGCATGGTCCTTCAGGAGTTGCAAGGTTTCCGGAATAAGGAAGTATTCTGATAATTTTATCATTTTCCACCTGCACCCTGAAGGTACATGTGCTATAGCAGTTTCTGGGGCAAGCAGTTACGAATTCTTCCATTTATCGGATGATAATGGCAAATGTATCAATATAACAAACAAAAAGAAAATGGTGTTTTAATAATTAATCATCATGCACTCTATAACGCTGAACGGGTTGTCGGGAGACAGGATTATTTAAGAGCTAAAGGCTCCTCCTCAATAACATTGCTTATCGTAAGTACATGATTGGTCGGATTTGAAATATATACTTCAAAAGTAATTTTATCCTGACCAATATACTGCATATATGTGTAATCAACTGGTCCGGTTGAAAACTCAATAAGAGAACCACCTATATTTATTTTTGCAGAAATCTGAGCTTTTGGATATGCTTTTTTAAATCTGAAAAATCCTGATTCAGTTCCGGTGTTAATATCTCCGAGAGCAAGCGTATCTCCCTTTTTTTCTGATGTTGAGACTATTACGTCTGAAAAGGTCAGTTCTGAAAGATTTCTTACTCTGACATCAGTAGGTCCTTCAGGCGAGAAATGCTTCTTTTTACATGCCGCCAGGGACAAGATCAGAAACGATATATATATTATTTTTTTCATGATCAGTTTTAGAGTTTCCTTTTATACCTTACCAGAAATATGGCAAATAAGTTGCATAGGGATCAGATAGTAATAAGACTATTTAAGGGTATCCAGCCTTTGTTACCGTCGGAAAGCCGTATCTCGAGCCATTCGCCTACTGAATCCTCGACTGTCACTTTAGTGCCTTCATGCAGTATAAACAGATCATTTCCGCTCTTGTCAGGCGAGCTTTTTCCGCTCACCATCGTACCAGATATAATTGCTTTATGACTGTTATATACTAATGACCGGTTCCGAATAGTGAAAGCCAGAGTCATCATAGAAAGAAATATGAAGGCAATCGCCATCCAGAATCCTATTACCTTATGCCGGTATCTTGGTGAGTATATATACAATGACAGGAACAGAAGACAAAGAATAAACGAGACCAGACTTATTTTCGCCCAGCTGTTGGTTGACAGAAAAAGTGAAACAAAATTATACCATTTAATAAAAAATAGTTCGGGAATTTCCTGAAAACGGTCCACAATCAGAGTTCTGGCGATCTGAAGATTATAATTGATATCTTCATCAGCAGGCTTAAGCAAATAAGCCCTTTCATAAAACAGAATTGCGAATGGAACATTATTAAGCTTAAAATAGGCATTACCTATGTTATAATCGAGATTTGCCGACCGGTAGCCCGTATTATATATCTCTGTCCATGCCTGTAAAGACTCTTTATAGCTGCCTGCTGTAAAATAGGTGACTCCCTGATAAAATTTGTCTTTATTGGTATTTTGGGAAAAACCCGTCTGAACAAAACAGGAGAGGATAATCAGAAATAGTATATATAGTTTTTTTGAGTTCATATTCTAGCCTATTAAGTTTTCAACTGACTTAATAAATTGCGAACTACCTTCATAGATGTTGGCAGCTTCACTGCCTGATGATGAAGGGGCAAAACGTGCAAATTCGCAGGTATCGAGTATTTTGGAGAGATTCGAAATATTTTCTTCGTCAATACCCTGTTCCTGAAGTGCTGCAATTGCGTTCGTCCTTGTAAGATCCGAGACAGGGATATTCAGTTTATCGCTGAGATATCCCCAGAGAGCTTTAAGTATCTCATCATAAAATTGATCTATCTCCTCATTTTTCAGACATGCAGAGGCTAATTGGAGTCTTTTAATGGCAACTTTTCCTGCTTTCCTGTTCTTTACCATTGAGAGATCAGAGTTTCGTCTGATATGTTCCCTTCTGAGAAAGAGTATAACAAGAAAAGCAAGAAGTGCGAAGGCATATGATGTGTAAAAAGATTGCTTTGACAGGAATATATTACCCGATTCTTTTAGGTTACCCGGATCGGATTTAACAAATCTTATATCTTTCCCCAGATATTTAACATCTTCCTTTGCAACGCCTCCATAAACTGAAACTCCTGTATTTTTCTCATTACTCTTACTAGCGTTGAGATGAAATTCTTCAGTTGTGAGCTTTTCGTACCGGCCCGAGGCGATATTAAAATAGGAATAAGAGATAGGAGGAATTGTAAAATCACCATCGTGTCTTGGTATCATAAGATATTCAAATGTCTTGCGCCCTGTCGTTCCATTCAAGCCGTTTTTAAGCTCGTCAGATATTTTAGGATCATAAACCTCAATATTCGGAGAGAGCTTCAGCAAGGGCGCTGATGCGATTCGCAGATTCCCGTTTCCTGAAATAGTAACTTTATAAGTTACTGCATCATTGACCTTCACAGATTCTTTGTTCACTGTTGCTTTGATATCGAGTTTACCGACTACACCTGAATAATCAGACGGTTGAACACCAGGCAAAGACTTGACCTTTATCTTAATTGTCTTACTGGCAGCAGCAGTCGGTATAGTTTGATATGAAGAGAAAAAATCACCAAAGAAAGGATCAGATTGCTCACCCCTGACCTTTTTCTGAATGAGGACAGATATCTGTACAGGGTCAATGTTAATCTCCCCGGTTACCTGTGGATATAACAGGAATTGCTGGACTACTCCTGAGCCATAGATGGTGCCATTGACATTTTCCTGTCTCAGGGAGGTAAGCGGAGGNNGCAACTATCGGTTCTCCAAGGAAAATATCTCTCCTGTTTACTGAAAGGTTGATAAAAAGATCTTTTCCGGAAGATTGCACATCAGCATCGGTCTGGCTATCCTGATTTCCGGGAATAGCATTTTGTTTCTGAGCTGTACTGCCAATCACCTCAATCATCAATGAATCAGAATGGTATGATTTGTTTTTAAGTACAAAAACAGCAGGCGCTATAACGAACTTTCCTTCTTTAACTGCCTGAAGATAATAAACATAGGAATAAGAGGTTGAATTCGACATTTTCCCGTTTATTATTTGTGTACTCGAACTGTAAGATGTCTGGGGACCCATCAGTTTATAGAAGCCGTTGAAAGAAGGAGCTGAAAACTCACCGCCACCGGCATTTACCGTCCACATTACCGAGAATTGGTCGCCTGCATTTACAACTGATGGACATTCAGCTTTCACATAGATATCCTGAGCTGAAATTGAGCACGATATTAAGAAGAACAGCTGATATAATATTATTTTTTTCATTTTATGTTGTTCAGATTACCAGTTTTTCACTGTTCTGATTTTTTCTTTTTGTGCTTTTGCTAATTTAACTTTTTCCTGAACATTTTTTTCATCATTGGCCATGGAATTCAGAAGTCGTTGGGCATCTTCCTTTGATATCTCTCCGTTCTGAGGCTTTTGCTGCTGTTTCTGATCCTGATTTTTGTTCTGATCCTTCTGCTGATCTTTATCCTTTTCTTTCTGATCTTTTTGCTGATCTTTATTCTTATCCTGTTTGTTTTTGTCCTTGTTCTGATCCTGTTTATTCTGGTTCTTCTGATTCTTTTGTTGTTCCTGCTGTTGCTTTAATAAATCCTGCGCATAGGAAAGATTATATTTAGCTTCTTTGTTGTCCGGACGGAGCTTTAGTGAATTTTTGTAGGCTTCAATACTTTCCGGAAGTTTATTTGCTTTCAGCAAAGCATTCCCCATATTATATAACCCTGCAGATTTTTTAACCTTGTCAACATTTTGGTCAGTACTCTCTGCAAATTGTTTCCCGGCTTCTTCGAATTTATTCTGTTTGTAAAGTGCATCACCCACATTAAATACTGCATCGGGATATTGTTTATTCTGATCAATTGCTTTTCTATATGATATTTCAGAATCTGAATATTTGCTTTTATCATACTCCCTGTTGCCTTTCCTTACATATTTTTTATCCGTTTGAGCAACCAGATCAGCAGAGATAACAATGAGTACAAAGAGTAGAAGATTTTTGAGTTTTAATCTGCACATTAATATTTGAATCATTTCCGACATAGCCATCAAACTAGATTAAACCTTAAATTTAAATAAACGGATGTTTGCAAGTCTTCTGTTCTTCCTTTCCATTATCATAAAATCAGCTATCAGAAAAAGAAAAGCAATTGCAGCAAATATCTGGAACTGGTCATTATATTCGGTATACATAGTACTTTCAAGATCCTGCTTTTTCATCTTTTTTATCTGGTCATAAATTTCATCCAGACCGATATTCGAATTACTCGCTCTTACATAGTTACCGTTTGTGCTTAATGCAATTTTCTTAAGTATATCTTCATCAAGCTTTGTTACGACTATATTGCCGTCACGATCTTTAAGGTAGTCTTTTTTCCCATTAACTACTACAGGAATCGGCACACCATTGCTTGACCCTATGCCAACAGTATGGATTACAATACCTGCTTTTGAAGCATCCTCAGCAGCTTTTACAGGATCATCCTCATGGTTTTCCCCATCGGTAATTATTATCATCGCCTTGCTTTTACCCTCACCCGGACTAAAAGACCTTAGCCCAAGATTAATTGCTGCTCCGATTGCAGTTCCCTGTTTTGGCACCATATTCGGACTGATTGACGAGAGAAACATTTTTGCAGAGATATAATCTGTCGTGATAGGTATTTGAATATATGCGTCACCGGCAAAGACAATTAAACCGATTTTGTCATTTTCAAGATCGTCAACCAGACGCGATATTGCCTGTTTTGCCCTGGTAAGCCGGTCAGGTTGTATGTCTTCCGCCAGCATAGAGTTACTGACATCAAGTGCAATTATGACCTCTACTCCTTGTTTTTTAACATCTTCGATTTTAGATCCGAACTGTGGCCTTGCAATCAATATTACTCCCGATAAAAAGGCAATCAATTGAAGAATGAATTTGATCACTGGCCGAATCCTTGACATATCCGGTACAAGTCCGTTAACCAGGTTTATATCACCCAACCGTCTTAATGCTTTCTTTTTCCTTATCTCATTAATGATAAAAAAGAGTACGAATACCGGAAGCAGAAGCAACAGGTACAAAAAATCCGGATGTGCAAAACGGAACAATTGCATTTTCTCAGTAACGTTTAAGTAAGATTCTTGAATATCGTATTTCTTGCTGCTATCTCAAACAAAAGCAGGCAAAAGGCTATAATTGCAGGCACTAAATATTTTTCCTCTTTTCTGCTGAACTGTTTAATATCAATTTTTGACTTCTCAAGCTTATCAATCTCTTTATAAACCTGCGTAAGTTTATCATTATCAGTCGCTCTGAAATATTTACCACCGGTTTTCTGAGCAATCTCCTGAAGAATACCCTCGTCGATTTCCACAGGCATATCCTGGTATTGAATTCCATAAGGTGTCTGAACAGGATATGGCGCTGTTCCCTGTGTCCCTACGCCGATAGTATAAACCCTTATACCAAATGTTTTTGCAATATCTGCGGCAGTTGCGGGAGCAATTTCACCCCTGTTATTCACACCATCTGTCAGAAGGATAATTACCTTACTTTTTGCTTTCGAGTCTTTAATCCTGTTTACGGCAGTTGCCAGTCCCATTCCTATTGCAGTACCATCTTCAATCATCCCGCTTTGAATTTCACGAAGCAGANNACCAGCCCTATCCTGTCATATGGTCTTCCGGAAATAAATTCAGTTGCAATATTTTTTGCAGCATCAAGCCTGTCGGGTTTAAAATCACGGGCAAGCATACTTCCCGATATGTCCTGGGTAAGCACTATATCAATTCCCTCTGTCGAAACATCCTGGTACCTGTCAGTCTTTTGAGGTCGTGCGAGAACAATTATCAGCAAGGCTATAGCAACCATGCGGAGAACAAAAAGTATATGCCTTAGATAATGTCTGAAAGTTTTACCTGTATGTTCAAAAGGCTGCAACCCCGGCATTCTTACTGAAGCCGTAACCCTCTGCTGCTTAAGAAGATAAAAGGCAATCATAGCCGGTATTACCAACAGCATATAAAGAAAGAGCGGTGCAGCGAATCTTATTCCGTTCATACAGTTGCCTCCTTCTCAGTTAATTTTTGTTCAAGCGGCTCTGCATCCGCCTCATTTATCATGGTTGTCATTACAAAATTCCATGAAGTCTGAAAGTGAGCTTCATTCTCAAAAGCCTCCGGATTATATTTCGCAAATTTTACGAGATCAGCTCCTGCGAGAACTGATTTCAGATCATTATACGATCCGTTCTTTTTAAATCCTGTTTTTACCAATGAGTCAAGGGTCTCCTCAGTGGTTAATTCAAGGGAATATACCCTGAATCTGTTTTCCAGATACAGACGCAGAATTTCTGTAAGCCTTGTATAATATTTTTTTATCTCACCTTTTTGCCAGAGTTCTTCGCTTTTAAGGATCTCCAGTTCTCTGAAAGCAATAACATGAGCCGGATCGACAGGGATAAAGATTTCTTCTTGTCCGTCTGATTTTTTATGACTTCTGATATACCTGAGTACCGCCCAGGCTACAGCACAAGCCAGAATAAGTAGAAGGATCCATGGAAGTATCTCTCCCAATGTAACCCTCGCCTTGTAAGGTGCAATTATGTCAAATATTTTTGAAGTGCTGTCAGGAGGAGCAATTTTAACTCTTACAACTTCGAGCAATGAATAGTCAGAATAAAATCTTTTCAATCCGCTTCCGCTTTTGGTCTCAGCAAAAACAGGATTAACCTGATACCTGCCTGAATCAAAAGAAGTAATAAGATATTTATGTATAATTTTTATTCTGCCGTTTTGTCCTGCAACACTATCAATTTTCGGCCCGGAAACAATGTCGATATTTTTGCAGATTGTATCCTTGAACACAGGCAGACTAAGCTTCAGTTCAGTGGGCTTCTCAACTGTTACCGTATATCTTATCTGATCACCTATAACTATTCTTGTTGAATCAAAAGAGGAAGTAACTTTTACATCCTGTCCAAAAGAGGAAGAAGTAATTGAAATAAATATAAATAATGAAAAAATGAACTTCTGCATAAACATTACCTTTTCTCGAATAATTTAATAAGCGGTTTAACATAATCAAGATCAGTCCTTAATTCCGTGGAATCCACACCACATCTTTTAAAGATATTTTTTATGACTTCAATATGGTCAGCCCACCATTTTTCGTAAGTATTCCTCATATATAATGAAGAAGTATCAATCCATTTCTCCTCTCCGGTTTCCGCATCGGAAATTTTTACCAATCCTATATCGGGCATAGATTGCTCCAGTGGATCAAACACTTTCAAGGCAACAATATCATGCTTATTTGAAGCAATCCTGAGAGCCTCTTCAAATTCCGGCACAATAAAATCAGAAATAATAAATGCCGTACATCTTTTCTTTATTGCATTTGTAAGGAATCGTAAGGGCTCATCGAGATTAGTTCCATGGCTCGCGGATTTAAATTCAAGAAGTTCCCTGATTATCCTGAGAATATGTTTTCTGCCTTTGAGTGGTGGTATAAATTTTTCAACTTTATCAGAAAAGAAAATAACACCTATTTTATCATTATTATAAATTGCCGAAAAAGAAAGAACTGCTGCGACCTCAGTCATCATATCACGCTTATAACTGACCCTTGTACCAAAATTTCCGGAACCGCTTACATCAATCAACAGCATTACTGTCAGCTCCCTCTCTTCTTCAAAAACCTTCACATAAGGATGGTTGAAACGTGCAGTTACGTTCCAGTCGATACTTCTTATATCGTCTCCATACTGATATTCTCTTACTTCACTGAATGCAATTCCACGCCCTTTAAAGGCACTGTGATATTCGCCTGCAAAAATATGCCGGCTTAATCCCCTGGTTTTTATTTCAATCCTTCGGACTTTTTTTAATAATTCGGTTGCTTCCACTTTACAACAAATTACTTTTCAGATTCAATTGATATTATACATGACCAATTTCCCTCCACCATCTCAATAATATAGGATTTCCCGCCGTGTTTGTCAATCCATCTATTTTCACCGTTTTTTACATACTGAGAATTTAATTCCTTCATCTTTAATGGCTTCATGCTTTTATCACAAACTATCCTGACGCTTCTGCACACTGAATCCGCATTAAGAAAAAACAGTGTCGTCTGATTTTCCGAATTATCCGAATACTTCAGATAACTAAACTTATTGTTTACAACATTATTATAAATCATCTCGCTGCGATTCATCTTCATATACTTCAGGATATCCTTTACCTTAAAACCAATAAGATTCTGCCCCTGTAAATAACTGCAGATCAATATCAGAGCTGAAGACAGTATAACTATCTTCCTTAGTTCTTTATTATGGGACTTCAACAACATTAAGGATTTCGGAAATTATATAGTCCTGATTGACATTTTCTGCTTCTGCCTCATAAGTGAGACCTATTCTGTGACGCATTACATCGTGACATATTGTCCTGATATCTTCAGGAATAACGTATCCTCTTCGTTTTATGAATGCAAAAGCTTTGGCTGCCAGTGAAAGATTTATGGAAGCTCGTGGTGATGCACCATAAGAGATCATGTTCTTAAAGTTAGGGAGACCGTATTTTTCCGGATTACGGCTCGCAAAAACTATATGAAGAATATAGTTCTCTATTTTCTCATCCATATAGACTTCTCTGACCACGTTCCTCGCCCTGATTATATCCTCAGTTTTCAGAACTGAGTTTGCTTTCGGAAAATCTTTAGCAAGATTTTCCCTGATGATCAGTTTTTCTTCATCCATTGTCGGGTAATCGATGATTACCTTCATCATAAACCTGTCAATCTGAGCTTCAGGCAGAGGATAGGTTCCCTCCTGTTCTATCGGGTTTTGAGTAGCAAGCACCAGGAATGGTTCAACAAGTTTAAAGGTATTTTCACCAATTGTAATCTGTCTTTCCTGCATAGCTTCAAGCAAAGCACTCTGGACCTTAGCCGGCGACCTGTTAATTTCGTCGGCAAGTATAAAGTTTGCGAAGACCGGCCCCTTTTTAACAATAAACTCTTCTTTTTTCTGACTGTAAATCATTGTGCCTATAAGGTCAGCCGGAAGAAGATCAGGAGTAAACTGGATCCTGCTGAATTTTGCATCAATTATAGATGCAAGCGATTTTATTGCAAGAGTTTTTGCAAGACCCGGAACTCCCTCCAGAAGAATATG
>PMIL01000206.1 GCA_003157075.1 Bacteroidales bacterium
GATATTTAGTTATAAATAATGTTAAAAATGAGTACCTGAAATTCACTGCACAATGAGAAATAAGGTAATTGATGAATTATATCTTATTAATTTGAAATGCTGAAAGTTGCACTAAATTATTTCTTCAGTATTTTGTTTTTTCTTAATTCTTTTGCTGCAATGCAAAGTTCATCATAGAGCTTATCTCCAAGAGCTCTTATCAATGGTTCTTTCAGAAATTCGTAAACATACAGCCCTTCCCGTTCACCGGTGATTCGTGCAGGTGAACAAATAGCCAGTTCCTCATAATTTACTGCTCTGAAATCAGAATAATATTTAATACGGGCCGGGAACAGGTGACATGAAAGCGGTTTTCGGAATGAGATTTTCCCTTCAGTCCAGGCCTGTTCAATTCCACAAAGAAATATATTGCCTTTTATAATTGTATAAGCACATTCCTCATTACCGATCAGCGGAGTAACCCTGTCATTTTCAAAATCTGTCACACTTGTCCCTTTTTTCTCTATAGCCTCAATGCCTTCTGTACGCAGATAAGGCCTGATTATTTCCCAAATGTCTTCAAGGATCGTGGCCTCATCATTACTCAGAGGAGCTCCTGAATCACCATACCGGCAGCAATTACCGTGGCATTTCGGCAGATTACACCTGAACTTTTTTTCAAGAATATCAAAACTGAATATTGTATCGTCGATTCGCAGCATAAGTCGATTATTTCGCCCCCCTGCCCCCCTAAAGGGGGGTTCGTCCTAGTTTTTTAAGAATGTTCTGTAATAATAACAGAACGAGCCCCCCTTTTAGGGGTCCCGATAGCTATCGGGAGGGGGGTTAAAAGAGGTATTAAACCAGCACCTTCCCTGTCATATCAGGTGGTATTGGAATACCCATAATTGTAAGCAAAGTTGGCGCCACATCTGCCAGTATCCCCTCTTTTATAACTTTGTAGTCATCGCTTATGAGAATAATCGGTACAGGATTCAGAGAGTGAGCTGTATTTGGTGAACCGTCTTCATTTAACGCGTGGTCAGCGTTGCCATGATCAGCTATTACCATCACATCGTAACCTGATTTCCTGGCAGCTTTAATGACATTTCCAGCACATTCGTCTACAGTCATTATAGCTTTTTCAATTGCTTCGTAAACTCCGGTGTGACCTACCATGTCTCCATTTGCAAAATTGACACAGATGAAATCAGATTTTTCAGTTCCGATAGCCTTAACAAGTGCCTCGGTAACATCATATGCGCTCATTTCAGGCTGAAGATCATATGTGGCCACTTTAGGCGAGGGTATCATAATCCTCTCCTCATTATTAAATTTATCCTCTCTTCCACCTGAAAAGAAGAATGTAACGTGTGCATATTTTTCAGTTTCAGCAATCCTGAGCTGTTGTTTTCCAGCTGCTGCAAGAACTTCTCCTATGGTATTGTCAGCATTATCTTTAGGATAAATAATGTGTAACCCCTTGAACGTTGCGTCATAAGGTGTCATAGTACAATAATACAATGGGATGGTCTTCATTCCACATTCAGGCATGTTTTTCTGGGTCAGAGCAATGGTAAGTTCTTTAGCCCTGTCATTCCTGAAATTGAAGAAAACTATCACATCTCCTTCTTTAACTGTTCCTACAGGTTTACCATTATTGTCAACAACAACAATGGGTTTCATGAATTCATCAGTAACTCCGGCGTTATAAGATTCCTGCATTGCTTCTATAATGTTCCCGGTTGGTGCACCTTTTCCGCTAACAATCAAATCATAGCCTTCTTTTACTCTTTCCCATCTTTTATCACGGTCCATCGAATAGAATCTTCCAATAAACGAAGCTACTCTGCCATCGGATTTTTTAAGATGATCAAGCAGGCTTTTCATGTATCCGATTCCGCTCCTTGGGTCGGTATCGCGGCCGTCACCAAATCCATGAATGAAAACATTTTTCAATCCGTAATCCATGGTCATATCACAGAGTGAATACAGATGTTTATCAAGAGAATGAACACCTCCGTCTGACAGCAGACCCATGAAATGAACCTGTTTCTTATTATCACGGGCATATGAGAATGCATCAACCAGGGTCTTATTCTTTTTTATGTCGCCTGTTTTGCATTCCTTATTAATCTTCACAAGATCCTGATAAATAATTCTTCCTGCACCGATATTCAGATGGCCAACTTCCGAATTTCCCATCTGTCCATCGGGTAATCCAACATCTTCTCCTGAGGCATGTAGTCTGGAATTGGGATAATTATTTTTATAAAATGTAAGATTCGGGGTGAGTACCTGACTAATTACATCTGATTTTGAACCATCGCCAATACCCCAGCCATCCAGTATCATCAGTAGAGTTTTCCTGTTCTTCATTATTTTCGATCTATTTAATATTAAACAAAATTAAAGTACCCTTGCTCAGGGTAACAGATAGGCGGCAAATTTAGTTAAAATTGCCCATGCGTACAAATAGTAGATAAAAACCAAATTACGCTATATTGTAATATTAATTAGGACTGTAGAGCGATGATTTGGCAACAGGAATTATGAGATCCGAGTATTTCAAATCAATAAGAATTCCTTTGTAAAATAAAGATAATTTGATTCTTTAGTTACTATTTCAGGAGAATCATTTTTCTCACCACTGATCTGTTGCCATTCATTAGCTTACAGATGTATGTTCCGGGGAATAAGCCTGATGCATTCCATTCTATTGAGTAGGATCCGGCAGCCATTTGTCTATTCACAAGTGTTTTTATTTCTCGTCCCATAGGATCAAAGACTTTCAAAGTAACCAAACCTGATTGCGTGACATTATAACTTATTGTAGTAGACAAATGAAATGGATTTGGATAATTATGAAGCAACGAAAAATCGTCGGATTTTACCCAACTCTGATCAGAAATTCCTGTCTGAATTTTAGAAGTCTCAACAACAGATATCGAATCAATCCACACCGGTACAGTTGTTTGTCCCAGGAAAAATTCAAATTTAGTCTGATCATTTGCTCTGAGAGTCACAGTATCGGTGAAGCTCTGAACAGTACTGGTTATTGTATGTGATTTGCTAAAATACATGACATATGGCGATGCAGCTTGTTGTATTGCAAGAGTAATGGTCTTATTTGATTCTGCTTTTGCTTTGAATGTAATCCGGTATTTGCATCCGTTATGAATTGAAAGCCATTGCCAGAGATCAATATGCCAGTCAGTTCCGGTGACCTGAGAAATATCAACTTCGCATGATTTTCTTCCGGAAATGAGAGAGCTCGAATCAATTTTCATTGTAGCCACTGCACCTGTGGCATAGGTTGAGAGAATCCAGTTCCTGGTCCCATTATCAAACTCGCCATTTATAATTTTACTGAGCGATGATGGAATTGTAACCTTCAGTTTTGCTGTTTTTTGGCTTTCATTGCCGGCGCGGTCCATCGCGGATACTGCATAAGTAATTGTGTCTCCTGCAATTATATTCCTATCAGAATATGGAAACGCAATTGAGTAATCGGACAGTACTCCTCGTTTGTATATAATATAATGTGAAAGACCTGATGGATCAGTTACCGGATTCCACTTTAGTTGAAGAGGATAACCGAGCGAGGTTACTGAAATAGAACCAGGTATAGCAGGTGCAGTATTGTCTGATATGCCTAATGTTTTACGGAAAGCACTCTCGGTAGATGCATGGAGATACTCTACTGAATCCATTTCTCCATCAAAAGCGCTGCTTACCACTGTGTTCTGCTCCAGCCTTGCATCTCCCCATGTTGACCATTCCGGATATTCTGCCCAGTTCCAGTTGATATAAGAAAATGCTTTCACTTCTCTATGAGCATGAATGAATGTAAAAAATGGTGCAAACCATTGATTCCAGCTTGTCTGACCATTCAATACTCCAACGCTCCGGGGAGTAGTTTCACCTATGAGGACCGGTTTTTTATGAAAACTCGCACTGTCGAGAAATTTCTGGGCGGTGATATCTGTGAAATGACTTGAGGAGAATAGGTTGAGCGACCACCAATCTACATACTCGTCTCCGGGATAATAATCTGTAAAGTTTGGCACCCCGTCCATAGCTAAATTCCAAACTGTGGCGACTTCTAAATTCCTGGCACGGATCATGTTCGTAATACGAATAAAAGCCTGTTTATATGTGTCTGGCTGGTAACCGTTCCAGTCAACTCCATTGAACTCATAGCCGATACGAACATAGGCCGGGAATGCGAGTGATTCTAATCCATCAATAAACATCGCTATTTGTTTATCTAACAATCCGGCCGCAACGTCTTGTTCGAAATGCCCGGTTGGAGTAGCCTCTGGTGTCATTGAAAGTCCGATCTGAGGGATCTGGAATTTTCCGGCATGTGACATTAGATCAGTTTTCAGACCATCAGCCCAATCAGATGTAACATTTTTCAGGTTAACGTAAGTCATGTATATCAATGGTTTGTCGAGCGGATGCATGATATTCCAGTATTTGTTATACGCAGCCAGATCCTGCCCGGCACCATTGATTATTTTTCCCGAAGGTTCAAGAAGAGCGCCTCTGTTATAACGGGCCAGGATGTTCTGAGCTGCGAGTTGACCTGAAAATAATTGAGGTAGTAATGTTGAAGCCAAAAATAAAAATATGAACAGTTTTGTTTTCATGAGATTTATTTTGATTAATATGCCGTTAACAAAACAAGCTATAACAATCCCTTCGATTTCAATTATCTCTTAATCAGGCTACTAAACTCAACTCCACATCTGACCGGTTTACACTGGAGACTTTAGTCTATTTGTTTAAGGTTTTTATCGGTTCAATTTTTATATTTAAATTGTTCCGCTGGCAGGTTTTTTCAAGAGGAATATCCTTGGCAACATAAACATTCCACTCTTCCTGTGTCATGTTCCTTGTTATCAGATTGCATAAATCAGCGACCATAAAGTCAGCATGCGAAGGACGGCTTAAAACATTATTCCCTCCTCCCGATTCTCCGGAGACTATCATCTGACCATCGGGAGTGAACTTCATTACCACGACAAATCCTTCATTATCGGCCAGGGTTACAGGTGGCTGTGTCAGGTCAGTCGGATCGGATACATTAAAGATTTTTAGTTTTTTATCGTTACCCGATGTAGCCATCTGCTTCAGGGCAGTATTAAACTGTATATCATTAATCTGACCTCCATGAGCCTTAACTTCAGAAATCTTTTTATGCAGATTAATATCCCATAATTCAACGGTGCCATCAGCATCGCCAACTGCCAGAAGATTATTATCGGGATTGAATCTGACAACTTTAATATTTTTCCCTGCTGTTTCGATTCTGAAGTTTTCAGAGTTTTTATCCTGATTCCAGACAACTGCCTTACCATCAGAACTGACACCTGCGAGGTAATTCCCTTTAAAAGAGATATCAATTGATGTAATCTCCATAGAACCTGTGGCAACATTTATACTGGTTCTTGCTGCCATATCCCACTTCAGAACCTTTCCATCAACAGCAGCTGAATAAAGGTATTTCCCGTCGTACGAAAAAATAAGCGATTTTATTCCTCCCTTGTGCCCTGTCATTTCATACCCTGTGGCATTAGATTTTAATGGGATCATTTTTATAGAAGAATTGGAACTTCCGCATGCAAGCCAGGAAGCATCAGGGCTGACTGCCAATACGTCAATAATATCGGTTCCAGTATACATAACCTGAAGAGTCTGATCCTTTTTATCGAGTGACCATTTAAGTACTTGTCCATCATCCCCGGAAGTAAAGAATTCGTTCTTGCCCGGCAAAAATGCTATGCTTTTTATTGCCCCATTATGACCCTTGAACGAATGATAACTAACATTACTATACTGCAAACCGGCATTGTACAAACCGGCATAAATATCGGCATCATTCTGAGGTCCGTTACTCCTTTTATTAAACAGGTAGGCCTGATAAGCCAGAATTGTTTGCAGATCTTTCTGATCAGACATCTGCAATGATTTTAATGACATTGATTTTCCGATAGACAACATCCTTAAGCGCTGAGTTTCATTCCTTTGTTCAACTGCTAATTTTGTATTCTGTACAGCAGTGAGACTGACATTTTTTAATGAGTCAGATTGCTTAACAGCAAGATATTTCTGATGTAAAGCCTCTGCAGCTTTTCCTTCAGCAATTGATTTCTGAAGCTCAGCTACAAGTTTTTGCTTCCTTGCCGCTTCGGCATCCTGAACAGAAGCTGTGGCAGTTGAATCCGAAATAATCTTTTGTTCCAAAACAATAACAGCAAAGGAATCGGCTAAGGCTTTCCCTTTTTCTGCTTCGATCCTCTGTTTTTCTGCAAGAACAATATGTCTTTCAGCAGTTAGCTTCTGTACGTATGTAAAAAGCAAGAATCCTGCAGCAACTAAAATAGCTGCGCTTAAAACTCTTGTTATAAGCCTGTTTCTTTTAATTTTCTTTGACTGGAGAACAACTTTGTTCTGTTCTTCGATCAAAAAGGACTTTTCGCTGGTCCTTAGATAAACCATAGCCCTTTCAAATGCAGGATTGTATTGGACAGCCCAGTTGAGTGTTGGTTTATGTTGATTACGCCAGGCAATGATTGGTTCAAGATCAGGCGATCTTAACATCCCTGTTTTTCCCTGCTGATAAAGAGCCGATGCCTCGGATAATCTTAAATATATTTCCCTTGAAGCAGTTTCATCATCTATCCAGATCCTGAGCCTCTTCCAATACCGGATGAGACACTCATTCTGCAGATCGACTGAAGTGTTTTCACTCAGAACGACGTCACCTGAGGGTGTAATAAAAGATCGTGAATTGCTCCTGAATTTTTCAACTACGATGTTTATCTGATCATCTGTACATCCCGCAAGAAGCTTTACTTTTTTGATACTACAGGGATGACTCATGCTTTTTATGTCCGGATCCTTCCTGGTTATGATTTTGAACATCGATGCACAGATCTCTTTACCCTGTTGGTTTAATTCTTCATAAACCTCATCAGCATGTAGTGAAAGAGCATTATCCAATGTACCAATCAGTGCATAATCTTCCAAGCTGACAGGTCTATCAGGCTGTTCAAGTTTCTGCCAGCGAGCCCAGGTTCTCATCATAACATGCTCCAGAACTGGAAGCTGGTAGGTATGTTTATTTATATCCTTAAGAATTTTATCAACAAGGTCCGGTTCAATTTTTGCCCCTGCAAAGTTTATAGGTCCTTCGATAACTTCCTTGTAGTTTTCAAGTGCCATAACAGGAACCAGATAATTACTGTTGTTTATCAACATTGTAAGGCCCTTGAAATGCGAGCATTCTCCCAGGTATTCAGAACGCATCGCAATTATAATGAATATATTTACGTCAGCGGAAATGACTGAGTTCAGGATAAAATCCACAAAATTCCTGGCATTTTCACTTTTAATTTCTGCTTCCTCCGGCGAATTATATCTGAATAGATCTTCAAACTGATCAATAACCAGCAGGATGTTGTCATCATGCTTTATCATGTATTTCCTTACAACATCAGAAAAGCTTACAGGATTATTGAGAAGTTCTGAAAGAATCACTGCTCTGTCAATACTTTTTTGTCCAGGATCAGTAATTCCATTGGCGATAGCAGAAGCCGTATTTCCAAAAGGATCATCTTCCGGTCTGAAAGAAATAACTCTCCAGACTGAGGACTGGCCAACTTTTAATTTCAGGACCTTTGGCAATACTCCGCTGAAGATAAGTGATGATTTGCCATTTCCTGAGGAACCTACAACAGTCGTATACCTGTTTTTCAACAATTTTAAGATTACTTCATCACTCTCCGATTCCCTTCCAAAGAACAGTTTGCTATCCTCAGGAGCAAATGGCCTTAATCCGGGAAAAGGGTTGAAGTCTTTAGTGTCATTCTTTAGTCCCATAATGATAAAAATCTTACTTAACTTAAACAACTGTTAAAATTCAGTGATTAGCCTCACCATTTTTCCATGTCTAACGATAAAATCTTTTTTTAGTTACAATAATTGAGCTTAGGTTTTCAATAATTATTCATGGTCATCAAAATATTTCAATATCATTGAAGATCTGTCGGGGAACTGGAAAAGATACTGTTCAATAGCGGATAAGGGCAGGTAATAAAAGGATAAATTTTGACCCTGAAGATTCATTACAGCAGAATTGGCTGTTGCTCCGTCATAAAGAACCTGCGCATGATCAGCTTCATTCTTATCAGATAACTGCCAGATTATTAAACCTTCAGGAAATTCAGCAGATCCATCATCAAGATCAGTCTTATACTTCATTTCTGAAGCAAGCGAGAGTAAATCATCCTCTCTTATCCTATTAAAATGCCCGGCAAGAAATTGTACCTTTTCGAAAAGCAGCTCCTTATTATCCGTTTTGCCATTAATTATGTTATCCAGCTGTTTCTTTATTGCATAGGGTAATCTTTCTTCAGCCGTGTGGTAAAGACGGGAGTCAGATCTTGCTATCAGGTTTGCAGCCTCTTCGCGGATTATTTCTTCAGGACTGAAAAGAAGCGCAGTTACTGATTCGGCCATATCATCACTTTCAATCCTTGAAACAGTTCTCAACGTACTGGCTTTTGTCCATAAGCTGATGAGGTTGTAGTCGCGGTTAATAATATCTTCCTGAAGCCTTTTCCGGTTGGGAATCTCACCCGGATAGAATTGGAACAGGTTTTTAAGTTTTACCTCATCCGGCGCCAGATCAAGAAGATAAATAAGTTTTTGTTTTATGGGTTCGTCAACCACTATATCTGTCAGTTCCAATGCATAACTGACACTTTCTAAAGTACCTATATTAATTTTTTCTATGATTCTGCTAATTGATACCGGCTTATATGTTATTGAAAGGATGTCAATCAGGAAGCTTGTCCACCTCTTAATCTCCCGGTTAATCATTTCCAGAAGAAAATTATCATTATCTCTGATAAGGGATATTTTTGCCGAGAGATACCAGGTAATAATACCAATTATATCGGATGACATTTGATTAAGACGCACCTTCTCATCTTCATCTGGTTTGAAATTACAGTTAATGAGACATTTAGATGCGATCTCTTTCAGTTGCCGTGAGTTTGACCAGAGACGGGAAAAAAAGAATCCCATTGTTTCTTTTGTACATATATTTCCTAAAAGCTGAAGTATTGTTTTGCTTAATCTTGCATTTCCTGATGTAACAATATAGAATCTTTGCAATTCATCTTCAACTGTTGATCCGGACTTCCGCAGAACCTCCGAAGCTTCAACCGCCAGTCCGGGGGAACCAAGACATCTGCAAACTTCCGATAATAGGTCAGATATCCTGAATTTGCCTATCATGTAAATTGCCAGTTTCTTGGATTCAACTGAACTATCTCTGAAGAGCCTTAGGATTTCAGTAGTCTGAGGTGTTCTTGTTCCTGAGAGCGTTCTTAGTGCATCGCTGATCTTTTCATCTCCAGGTTTAATTGAAGCATAGTACTCTTGAATCATACCAACTGATTCATCAGCCCGATTTCTGATATTTTCGTCAAGTTCTGTATTAATATTTAATTTTTTCAGAACAGGAACAAGGTTTATATCTTTTACCGTTTTTGCGTAGTCTATAATTTTTTCATAATACCACTTGTTTCCTTTATCATTCAATACTGAATAATCCCCTGAAATAAGACTAAAATAATCCCGTCTGAAATCAAGACGGGCAGCAAATCTGCTTTTAAAGCTTTTGTGATTATTTAAAACACTGACTACTTCAGGTATTCCTTCAGCTTTATCAGCGGTTCTGGCAATGTTTCTCCTGTATTCCTTTATTATCCGAAAGGAAACATATAGCCATATTAAAGCAATAACAAAAAGAAGAAATGAAAAATGAATAAGCCT
>PMIL01000254.1 GCA_003157075.1 Bacteroidales bacterium
CCCAAGGGGGGCTTAAAAATCATGAACAACGAACAACGAACAAATGAACTGAGAATTAAGAAGTTCTGAATTCTTCATTCGTTTGTTCAATTGTTCTTAATTTATGCTCTTATGATGACCATGGGGTTTATAGAGCAATAGTGTTGACTTCAACTTAATAATACTAGGTTGGAGATTGTTTATCAAATAGTCAATGTTTAACTTCACGTGCCCAGAAATATTTCCCCGGAATTCAGCAGTAAATCAACATACTGGGCTCTTTTATATACGAAAGGATTATTGGAGAGTTTATTTTTCGATAACTTACCTCTGAAATCATCGATTCTCTTATAGTTTTTACTATCCATCCATTCGGTCAATTCCTGGCGGATATTATGAATCTGCGAAAGTCCGTTTCTGTAAACAGTACTCACAATTTGAACGCATGTTGCGCCTGACAGTAATAATTTAATTACATCTTCACCGGTGAGAATCCCATAAGTGCTGCATATATCAGATTTAATATTACCATATAACAGTCCGGCATATCTTAAGGATTTTTTATAATCTCCGGCATTGCTGAGATGAGATGATTTGATATGCTTTTCATCAATAATATCTATGTCAGGCTGGAAAAAGGAATTAAAAAGAACAAAGGCATCTGCTCCTGTTTTGTCAATCCTGCTGATAAAATTCAGAATATTTGAATAGTCGGGACTTAATTTGACGCTTATGGGAATTGAAATGCTTTTTTTTATCTCTTTCAAAATATTAATCTGAGCATCCTCAATATCTTTTGAACTCTTTTTAAAATCCATAGGTATCTGATAGAAATTAAGTTCAATACCATCAACACCTGTCTCAGAAATTAATTTGGCATATTTTATCCATGTATCATTGTTGACCGCATTAAGGCTTGCTATCAGAGGGATTGATAAGTTTTCCTTTGCTTTTCTCAGATTCAGAAGATGCTCATCGGGTCCGGCATGACTGATATTTGGATGAATCTGAACCATCTCTGCATTGAGATCATTGAATTCATTCATTCTTTCGTCCAGCTGAAAACTCTCTAGCTGGATCTGTTCCTCAAAGAGTGATTTATAAACAATTGCTCCTGCGCCTTGTTCTTCAGCTTTTTTGAGTGCATCCAGATCTGTAACTAAATTTGAGGCTCCGATAATAATGGGGTTATTTAATTCGATCCCCATGTAAGTTGTTTTAAGCTTATTCATTTTTGTTATTTTATAATGTATATAAATCTTACTCAATATATCTGATAACCTCTACAGGGCAGCTTTTCGCAGCTTCTTTTATTTTGTCCTCATATTCACCAAAATTCACACCGGGAATCACTTTTGCAACCTCTTCCACTTTAAATACTTCAGGACATATTTCTTCGCATAAGCCGCATGCGGTACAATCCTCCTCAATCCAGATTTTCGATATTACCATGATTTTAAATTTTTTATATGGTTTACTTTATATTCATTAAAAGTTGACTGGGATGATTTCACTCCACATAATCTTCCTCCAGATCGTTATGATTATCGCCTCCCAGGCTGTAATAATTATTTTCCTCATCTTCACTTCCGATAAATTCCAGATCGTCATCCAGTTCTGAACCAGGGATATCCAGATCACTGCCGGATACATCATCCAGAAAATCCTTTTCATTATTAATTCCGGTTTTTATAATGTCAAATGGTTCTTTGGTACTTGTCGGATCCTCAGGATTAATCCATCTCTCTTTATGGTATTTGCCATATATATCTTCAGTCTCGGGATACAGAGGATAGCCCTCCGGAGCGTCACTTTCATTATTTTCTGATTCTCGCCGATTCGGATTTGCTTTGCTGGTTTTTTGTTTCATATGATCCTCCGGCTCTTGTTACGTCTGCAGCTTAATCCAATTGAATATGGATTTGTAAAAATTTTACCTGAAACAGGTATTATTATTCTTATTAATAAACAAAAAGTTATCTTTCATTGTTCATTAATAAAAGTGATTAAAAATCTTTGAAGGATTCGGGAGCAGTGAAACGCAGATTCCGTTGTCCGAATCAGTGGGGATCCTTCTAAAAATGATTTTTTAAATTGACCAAACCTGAATCTGACTGAATGTATTTAGTCTATGGCAAAAAGTAAAACTTGTTTATTATTATATTTGTATTTATTAAACGGAAAAGATTTATATTTAAATATACTTACCTTTAATAAAATGAAGTAATAATTTACATTCAACATTATACTGAGAATGCAGTTGATAAAAGATATTACTTTTTGGCCCTTCATAGTCTTCGCGTTTATTGTATTTCTCCTGATCGGAATCATGATAGGCCTATCCTGGATACTGGGAGAGAGGCATAAGGAAAAGACTACCAATGAACCTTACGAGTCGGGGATACCGCCGACAGGCGACGCAAGACTCAGGTTTTCCTCAGGTTTTTATATAATTGCGATGTTCTTCGTTATTTTTGATCTTGATGCAGCATTTATTATGCTCTGGGCTGTTTCATTCCGCGAACTTGGAGTTGGAGGCTACATTGGAATATTGATATTCATAGGATTACTGGTAGTCCTGCTGATTTATGAACTCAGCATTGGCGCACTTGACTTTGGCCCTAACGGAAAGAAAATTCTTAAATTTAAAAACAGGATAAAGGAAGAGCTTCCATGATTAAAGCCACAGGAATAAATAAAGGTACAGGAAATAACTTTACTGATGAAATTAACAGATCAGTATTGCTGGGCAGACTTGATGATATGGTTTCATGGGGACGAAAGAACTCTCTCTGGCCTTTTGGCTTTGGGCTGTCATGTTGTTTTGTAGAGATGGCCACCGCCCTCACAAGCCGGTATGATATTGCCCGGTTCGGTGGAGAAGTAATACGCGGGACGCCACGTGAAGCAGATGTGATGGTTGTGGCTGGAACGGTTTTTCTTAAAATGGCCCCGATAATTCAAAGGTTATACGAACAGATGATGGCTCCCAGATGGGTAATTTCAATGGGATCATGTGCAAATTCGGGCGGAATGTATGATATATACAGTGTTGTTCAGGGTGTTGATAAGTTTCTACCCGTTGATGTCTATGTATCCGGTTGTCCTCCGCGTCCTGATGCATTTCTTGAAGGATTGCTTCTTCTTAGGGAATCGATTGGCAAAGAAGAGCGTCCGTTAAGCTGGGTTATCGGACCTCAGGGAATTCACAAAGCCGAAAAGATATCGATGCGGGATAAAAAAATGGAAGAGAGATCCAAAATGGGCAATATCCGCCCGATGAATGAAATTTGAAGAACCAACTGACAGCTTAAAATACGGATGAGTCAAAACGAATACGATATCATTTCTGAACTATCTGCCAGGTTAGGTGGAGATACTATCTTGTACCGTCAGGATACTGTTGATGGTACTCCAACTATATGGATCAACAAAAACAATCTGCTTAAGGTTCTGAATTTTCTCAAAAAAGACATAGCACATCCTTATAAAATGCTGTATGATCTGACCGCAATTGATGAACGGACCAGAACAAAACGAGGAGATCAGCCTGCCAGCGATTTTACAGTTGTTTACCATCTAACCTCTTTTGACAGGAATCAGGATATCAGGATTAAAGTTGCTCTTAGCCACGAAGATCTGAACATTCCCAGTTTAACGACAGTTTGGGAATCAGCTAACTGGTATGAACGTGAAGTATATGATATGTTTGGCATAAACTTTACAGGACATCCCAGGCTCACAAGAATCCTGATGCCAGAGTCGTGGAAGGGCCATCCCTTAAGAAAAGAGCACCATGCCAGGGCAACAGATCTTGATCCGTTTATACTTACTGACATTTTACGCACGGATGAAGAGGCAAGTCTGAAGTTTAATCCCAAAGATTACGGTTTAGACACCGAAAGCGAGGACAGTGATTTCATGTTTCTTAATATTGGCCCCCAGCATCCCGGAACTCATGGGTTATTACGGCTTATAGTACAGTTGCACGGCGAAGATATTGTAAACATTATCC
>PMIL01000177.1 GCA_003157075.1 Bacteroidales bacterium
TATTCAAAATTGTTTAATAGAACTTTTTTTTCGTACATTTATAAAAAAAATCAGAACTTATTAATATACTGATACACAATGGAATTATTAGATCGCATCAAACAAAATGCCAGAAAACACAATATGCGGATTGTGCTTCCTGAAGGGTATGAAGAAAGAACAATAAAAGCAGCTGATATTGCTATTCAGGAAGAATTAGCTCAGATTATCCTTATCGGGGATCCTGAGGAGATAAATTCACATGCTGCGAAACTTGGACTAAAGAACCTTTCAAAAGCAACAATAGTCAATCCCAAATCGCATGAGAAGAAAGAGCAGTATATTAATCTGATGGTTGAACTGAGGAAAAGCAAGGGTATGACAAAAGAAGAGGCATCTAAACTTATTGAAGATCCTCTGTATCTTGGAGTTCTGATGATTAAGAATGGTGATGCTGACGGCGAGGTTTCAGGAGCTGATCATGCCACAGGTGATGTACTCCGTCCGGCATTTCATTATGTTAAAACAGCCCCCGGCATTTCTGTCGTTTCGGGAGCATTTATAATGATCCTTCCTGAAAAAACTTTCGGTGAGAATGGGGTTATCATATTTGCAGATGGAGCAGTTCATCCAAATCCAAATGAGAAAGAGCTTGCAGAAATTGCAATTGCATCTGCTCACACAGCCAGGGCAATTGCCGGATTTGAACCAAGAATTGCAATGCTGAGCTTTTCAACAAAAGGAAGCGCTAAAAATGAAATGGTTGATAAGGTGGTGAACGCAACAAGAATTGCAAAAGAGATGGCTCCTGATCTTCAGATTGATGGTGAGCTGCAGGCTGATGCTGCTCTTATTGAATCGATTGGTAAAAGCAAGGCTCCCGGCAGTTCGATTGCAGGCAAAGCCAACGTCCTGATATTCCCTGATCTCAATTCAGGAAATATAGCCTATAAACTGGTTCAAAGGCTGGCTCATGCTGAAGCTATTGGTCCAGTGTTACAGGGAATGGCTGCCCCGATCAATGACCTTTCACGTGGATGTTCGGTAAGCGATATAGTGAGTATGATTGCAATTACATCCAATCAGGCTGCAGGATTGAAAAAGTAATAAGAGAAATAAGAATAACATATAATAATAACAGTATGGCAGAAAATATTGAACGGTTGGAGGATTACGGGTTATCGAAGGACAATAAACCAAAAACCTTGTTTTCACGGGTTGGAATAGTGGGTGCGGGCTCAGTCGGGCAAAATATAGCCAGGATGGTAAGTTCCAGGGGATTGGACGTGATCATGCTTGACCTTGGCCAGGCAAAACTGGACCAGGCATTTCTGGATCTGGCAAAAGAACTTGATCGTATGATCGAGAGATGGGGTATGACAAATTCAGAAAAACTTGGCATATTATCCCGCATCAAAGGAACTACCAATTATGAAGATTTCAGAGGATGCGATATTGTAATTGAGGCTATTAAATCATCAAGTCGCGAACACAGCCATATTGTGCGCGCCGAAATATTGAAAACCATTGAAAAACATGTTGAAAGGAACACCATCATAGCAACAAATTCCTCAACTCAGGTAATCACTGAGCTTACTGCTGATCTTACATATAAGGACCGTTGCGTAAGTTTCCATTTCCTGACTCCTGAAGCTGACGCCAGAATTGTGGAGATAGTTAAGGGTCTTTACACCTCCCAGGAAGCATACGATAATACAATGAAATTTGCCAATCTGATCGGTAAAAAAGTCGTACCGGTAAAGGAATCGCCTGGTATAATCAGCACCAGACTTATTGTCCCTTTTATAAATGAAGCATGTGAAATTTTGATGGAAGGTGTCGGATCAATGGAGGATATAGATCTTACAATGAAAGTTGGATTTGGCCTTCCGCTTGGACCTTTTGAAATGGCTGATAAAATCGGGCTTGATAAAATATTAAGATGGTGTGAAAACCTTTATGATGAATTCGGCGATCTGAAATACAAATCCTCTCCACTGCTAAAAAAACTTGTAAGGGCCAACCAGTGGGGCCGTCGTACAGGCAGGGGATTTTATGAGTACAATAAAGACGGCATGAAGATCACCAAAAATATCTCCGTTGGAGACTAGATTCATCACCTGTAGCGTAAATCTTTTTTATAAATAAACATTTTTATAATGAAAATATTAGTTCTTAACTGCGGTAGCTCATCAATAAAATACCAGCTTTTCGATATGGTCTCAGGGGTTGTACTTGCTAAAGGAATAGTCGAAAAGATAGGATTAAAGGGATCGTTCCTGAAAAATGAAAGATTCGATGGCGATAAGGTAAAGCTTGAGGGAGAGATACTTGATCATCAGACAGGCATAGAATATCTTCTTGGTATACTTGTAAGTGAAAAAAGAGGAGTTATCAAAAGTCTCAATGAAATAGATGCAATCGGACATCGTCTTGTTCATGGAGGTGAACTTTTCAAGGGAAGCTGCTTCCTGGATGATATTACAATAAAAGGAGTTGAAGATTGTTCAGATCTCGCCCCGCTTCATAATCCGGCAAACCTGAAAGGTATTTATGCCATGAAAACCGTTCTTCCAAATGTACCGCAGGTTGGGGTCTTCGACACCTCATTTCATCAGACAATGCCTGACTATTCCTTTATGTATGCTTTGCCCTATTCATTATATAAAAAATATGGAATAAGACGATATGGCTTCCATGGCACAAGCCATAGTTATGTCTCTAAAAGAGCATGCGAAATTCTGAAACTTGATTATAATTCACAGAAAATCATTACCTGTCACCTCGGCAACGGCGCATCTATAACTGCCATAAAAGACGGAAAATCCGTGGATACTTCAATGGGTCTTACTCCTGTTGAGGGTCTTATCATGGGCACAAGGTCAGGGGACGTTGATGCAGGAGCACTTACTCTGATTATGGAAAAAGAAGAGATCGATTACTCCTCACTTAATACTCTGCTGAATAAACATAGCGGAGTTCTGGGAATTTCGGGTATCTCGTCAGACATGAGAGAAGTGGAATCTGCTGCTGAAGAAGGTGACCAGCGCGCAGGACTGGCTCTTAAAATGTATGATTACCGTGTCAAGAAGTATATAGGGGCTTATGCGGCTGCAATGGGCGGTGTTGATTTGCTTATTTTTACCGGAGGAATAGGAGAGAATGCCTGCGATGCAAGAGAAAATATTTGCAGGGATCTTGAATACATGGGTCTGGATTTTGACAAACAAGCTAACGCAGGCGTAAGAAGTAAAGAGATGATTATAAGTAAGAAAAATTCTAAGGTAACTGTTATGATAATTCCTACCAATGAGGAATTTGTTATTGCTACGGAAACCAGTGAAATTGTTGAGCAACACAATAAATAAATATTAATTTAATACCCTGACTATGGTCTTAAAAAAACTGAATGACCTGAAACGTCTTGTTGAGGACGGACCCAGGAGAAAACTTGTTCTCGCAGCAGCGCAGGATCAGCATTCATTAGGAGCCATAATTAAAGCCTGGAAAGACAATATTATTGAACCAATTCTTGTCGGGGATAAAGATGAAATTGAAAACATCTGTAAATCAAATAATTATGATATTACAGGTGTCAAAATAATTAATGAACCGAATATTGAAAAGTCTATAGAAATTGCAGTAAAAATGGTCAGCAGCAAACAGGCCGATATACTTATGAAAGGGAAGACCGGTTCTGCTACCTTACTGAGAAGTGTACTTAATAAAGAATGGGGTCTCAGAACAGGAAACCTTCTTTCGCATTTTGCACTTTTTGAAGTCGCCACATATAAAAAAGTTATTGCAGTTACTGATGTGGCTATGAATATCGCACCATCTCTGCATGACAAGATTGCAATTGTAAATAATTCGGTTGACTGTCTGAACAGGCTTGGTTACAAAAATCCAAAGGTAGCTGTGCTCGGTGCAGTTGAAATGGTAAACGAAAATATGAAGGCTACCCTGGATGCCGCTCTTCTCTCAAAAATGAATCAGCGCGACCAGATCAAAAACTGCATAATTGATGGTCCTTTGGCTTTCGATAACGCCGTCAGTCTTGAAAGCGCCCAGCTTAAAGGAATTAAGAGTGAGGTTGCCGGAGATACTGATCTTCTGCTAATGCCTGATATTGAGGTTGGTAATGTTTTGTATAAATCTTTGGTATTCTTTGCCAACGCTAAAGTCGCGTCCATAATCTTAGGAGCCTCTGTCCCAATTGTTCTAACCTCAAGATCGGATTCGGAACAGGCAAAATATGACAGCATATTACTGGCTGCAGCAGCTAGCAGAATATAGGATCATGATCAGGACACTGGAGCAAATGGAGGAAAAGGTTCTGGCGCTTAAAAAGAAGCACCGTGTAGCTATTGCATGGGGCCAGGATATAAATACCATTGGTGCGGTAAATAAGGCGGTTAAAAAGGGCTTAATTGATGCAATACTGATCGGTAAACCAGCGGAAATAAGAAAAGCCTGTAAAAGTGAAGGTATTGATGACAGGATTTTCACTCTTATAGAATCTGATAATGAAAGCCATGCATCATCTGAAGCTGTAAGACTCGCAAAAGCAGGTGATGCTGATATAGTCATGAAAGGGCTTGTGGGAACAGATAAGTTTCTCAGGGCGGTCATGGATAAACAAAAAGGACTTATGCTGCCAAATGCGGTACTGTCGTATGTTTGCGCTATTGAAATACCGGCTTATCACAAACTTCTTTTTATAACTGATCCGGCAGTAATCCCATTTCCTGATCTTGATCAGAAAATTGCCATGGCACGATATGCAATCGAAATGGCACAGAAATTTGGGATTAAAAAGCCAAAAATTGCCCTTATAGGTGCTACAGAAAAGATGAGTAACCATTTTCATAACTCTGTTGATTATTCAGTTATGTGCAAAATGGCAGACCGCAATCAGATACAGAACTGTATTATGGATGGCCCGCTTGATATTTTCCTGGCATGTGATAAGAAAAGTATTGAGATAAAAGGGGTGGAGACGCCGGTTAACGGAGATGCGGATATTCTTCTGTTCCCATCCATTGAGTCAAGTAATCCATTCTATAAAGGACTCATGCTTTTTGCCAGGGGAGAACTGGCCGGACTCATTCGCGGAACTGAGAAACCCGTGATTGTAATGTCGAGAAGTGAGAGCGAAAAATCCAAATATTTCTGTATAGCGTTATCCTGCTTGATGGCTTAGCAGGCCTTTTTTCCTAATTTTATAAATGAAACACATTTGATTAATGATGAATCGGCTAATTCTGGCTATAAACCCTGGATCAACTTCAACCAAATTTTCGCTTTTCGAAGAGGAAAAACTGGTCTTTGAAAAAACTCTCAGGCATTCTGCCAGTGAATTGGATAGTTTTACCAGGATAACTGATCAGTTTCATTTCAGAAAGGACCTGATAATGAATGAGCTTCATGTAAGAGATATTGATCTTGCACGAATTGCAGCAGTTGTTGGCCGGGGAGGGTTGGTAAAACCAATTGAATCAGGTATATATAAAGTCAATCAAAGGATGAAGGATGATCTGACCGCCGGATACTTCGGTCAGCATGCCAGTAATTTAGGCGGTCTTATTGCTGATGACATTGCCAGTACATTGTGCTGTGCTTCCGCATA
>PMIL01000361.1 GCA_003157075.1 Bacteroidales bacterium
CATTAGTCCCGGACCTGTTTATGAAAGCTTAAATAAAATCGGGATTGATAAAATCAGGTTAATCAAAATTAAAGACTTTGCCTCCTATTCTTTCGGTGATATAGAAATTATAATTACTCCGGCTCTGCATGACTGGCAGAAAGTCAATCCATGGAAAAGGGAAGATTGCTGTGGCTACCTTATTAAAACACCGGATGGAACAAACTGGCATCCGGGAGATACCCGTCTTATCCCGGAACTTGAAGAAATAAAAAATGTTGACATTCTCTTTTTTGATGTAGCTGCGGTTGATTCTCATCTTGGACCAAAAGGTTCTGCCAGGCTCGCTGCAACATCAGGTGCAAAAGCTCTTATTGCCTATCATTATGGTACATTTGATGTTCCAAAAGGATCCTTTGGAGGCTGCGATCCTGATGATTCCTTGCCGTATATCAAAAATTTAAATGCAGTATTTTTAAAGCTTAATCCGGGAGAAATAATTAAGCTTCCATTTCGCAATTAGAAAAAAAAGTTCAAAAATCTGAAGGAAATGCAAACCGGTAAAATTCTTTTAATACTCGCTCTCGTCATACCTGCACTCAATTCCTGTCAGCAAAGGCCGGCGGATTCAATCAAACTTGGACTGATACGAATTGTACCCGAAAACATCTCTATCAGGGATTCAACAAATACTATAATTAAAGCGGCGTCACTCGGTATTAGTGTGAATTATTCAGTTGACACTATAAGTTCAGGTGTTTATAAATTAAAGGTATCTGTTACAACCGATGGATCTCATCGCCTGCGTGATCTTGAAATTCTGGAATTTATACCTGATGACCATTCTGATATGAAGGAAGTCAGGACCTCGTTTCACTGGATACCTAACCTTAAGAAAAAGCCTGAACAGATAATTGCACAGCATGTTTTCAGGTCTCCTGCCATTATCCTTTCCTCTAAGGATTCAAGGATTTCTGTGATTCCTGATCTTAAGGCAATTAAATTGTATCCCCAATCACCATATTATCTTGATCTGAATTTCAGGGATAAGGAAGCTGTCATTTCATACGGTCTTTCCAATTATCGAACAGATCAGCACGTATATTACCAGCGCAGGGATTCTGCATTCCTCCTCCCTCAAATAACAGAGATGGGTCTTTATATTATCTGTTCAGATCATTCTTCATCCCTCGATATTCTTAAGAAAACAAATTCATTTATGTGGAATACCTTCGCAGCTGAGTATCTCGACTCTCTTCTACCTCAGGCAGTTCCATTTAACCATTACGCTGAGGCCGGCTATTCAATGGCACTGAACAAATACTGGGTCAACGGTCCGAAGCCTGAAACAGGAGGAATAACCCTTTCAACATTTCTCGACAAGGCAACGGGTATCTATCGTGGCAGGGACTTTAAAGATGATCTTTGGTTTCATTCATGGTTCAATAATGCCCGTACTGCCTATGGTCTGTACTTGTGGGGTGAAGAAACCGGAAATTCGTTGTGGAAAAACAAGGCTCTTGCCACAATGAATCTACTTTTGAGCAGTCCACAGAAAGATGGCTTCTTTCCAATAATCTGGGTTCCGGAGAAAAAAGGCTGGGTCCCTTCAGGCCAGGGGGGTGGTCCCGATCTTTACCATGTTCCTGACAATTGCTGGACGGCTATCTGGTTGCTTCGCTTCCATGATGAATTAAAAAAGCTCCCCGGGACTGATAAATTCCTGATTGATTTTGCCAGGAGTTTATTGAAAACCCAGCTTGAAAACGGAAGTTTTCCTGCAAGACTGCATGTATCGGATCTGTCGCCGGATCCTGTACTGAAAAACAGTGCCTCAGGAGCAATGGCAACATGGTTTCTCGAAGAGATGATTATGCGAAAAAAGCTATCCTCTGATCTTGAGGCAGAAACACGCATAGCAGTGAAAAAGTCATTATCATTTCTTGAAAAGGAAATTTTACCTGACCGTCGCTTTCAGGATTTTGAGGTGTTCTTTTCATGTGCACCCAATTCAATTAATGACTTTGACTCTCTTACATGGCTTTATCCGCACAATACTCTTTCCATACAATGGACTGCAGAAGCCTTTCTGAAAGGCTATACTCTATTCAATAACAAGCATTATCTTGAACAGGGTGAATATTGTCTCAATATCCTATCGTTATATCAGCAGGTTTGGAGTCCTCCGTTTATCGGTTTTTATGCATTTGGCGGATTCGGAGTTCAGAATACAGATGCAGAATGGTCCGACGCACGGCAGGCCCAGTATGCAGAGACATATCTGAACTTTTATCTTGAAACCGGCAACCGGGAGTATCTTCAGCGGAGTATCGCCGCATGCCGTGCCTCATTTGCTTTAATGGCTATACCGGAAAACAAAAAGATAAGCCCCCATAATTATCAAGGGAGCACTTTCAATGGTGAATTTATCGGAGCTATGGCGGAGAACTACGGACATTCGGGTTACAATGAACGCTCCGGACAGTCGGGCTTTCACTGGGGAACGGGGAGCGCTCTCACAACAGCTGCAATATTCAGATCCAGGCTTGGGGACATTTATCTGGATGAAGATTCACACGAGGCCACCGGAGTTGACGGTGTTGTCGTCAGAAAAACACAGTGGGGCGATACCATAAAACTCACCACCAGCAGGCTTCCAAATCTCAAACCTCTGAAGATATATTGTGATCGCAAAGATGTAACAGGAAAAAAAGTGATCATCGATAATGACAAGATGCCGGTTCTTGTTTCAGCCTTCGGAAAATCAGGATTATAACTAAAACAGTTTAACTTCAGGAAAGACATCTTGTAGTGGAGGAACTGCTCTTAATCTCTCAAAGGGATTTGGCTTATTGTATCATTATTTGGCATTCCCAGAAGATTGTTAGTAAATCACTTCACCAAAAGCCCGGAGGTAAATCAAAAAATTAGTATTACTTACAGATTTGTAGAACAAATAAATATTATATTTGTTCTACAAAATAAAAACAAATGATGGAAACACATTTAGGAAACTTTGAAGAAGTCATTTTACTGATCACAGGAATTCTGGGAGAAGAAGCCTACGCTTTTAAAATTGCAGATGAGGTTGAAATCCAAACAGGGAGGACAACGTCAATAGGCGCCGTTCATTCTACTTTAAACCGGTTGGAAAATAAAGGATTTTTAACTTCTCAATTTGGAAAACCCACGGTTGAAAGAGGAGGAAGAAGAAAACGTATATATACAATTACGGCTTATGGCCGAAGGATATTGGCTGCTTCCCGTGATTTCAAATTATCATTATGGAAACAGTATCCTGATATTATCATTGATAGTTTGATATATGGAAGATTAAGTATAAAGGGAATTTGATGATGGCAGATTTAAAGCCTCCCAGGTTTGCTCAGAAAGTACTTCTTAGTTTTCTCAGGGAGGAGATAAGTGAAGAAGTACAGGGTGATCTTGAAGAGTTGTTTTTTTCAAATCTTGAAAAATCAACCCCTGCAAGGGCCAGATTAAATTATTGGTACCAGGTATTAAATTATCTCCGGCCTTTTGCCATTAAGAAGTTTAAGTCAACATTTTCAAACTATTTAACAATGTATAAGCACGATATTAAAATTGGATGGAGAAACCTTACCAAGCAGAAAATGTATTCTGCAATAAAGATTGGAGGATTAGGCATGGGTATAGCAGCCTGTTTTCTAATTGCATTATACTTAAAAGAAGAGCTTAGCTATGACCAATCCTATCCGGATGCATCCCGCATTTACAGGATTGTAGGCAGAGCAACAACCGATGGAGTTATAGAGAAATGGGTGAGTTTTCCTGCCCCAATGGCCAAAGCAATGTTAAAGGATTTCCCTGAAATAGAGATATCTGCCCGTCTAATGCCGAACTCACTTTTCCCCGGAGCCGGAAGTAATGAGATAAGACCCTCCGATAATAAAGAAAATACATATGAGGAGGGTTTTACATATGCCGATGGAGAGTTGTTAAATATTCTGCAACTTCCAATAATATACGGTGACAAGAGAAATGCTCTCAGCGAGCCAAATACAATGGTTATTTCAAAAAGTAAGGCAAATAAATATTTTCCGGGTCAAAACCCTGTTGGAAAAATAATGTTCCTGAATAATGATAAGAGCAGGCCGTGGAAAATAAGCGCTGTAATTCAGGATCCGCCATCAACCTCACATCTTCAATATAATTTTTATTTATCATTATCCGGCATTGAATGGTGGCAGGGAGAACAATCATCATGGGATGCTGACAATTATGTTGATTATATTCTGCTGCGCCCGGGCACAGATGTTGCTTTATTCAAAAAGAAGCTGACAACCGACATTGGTTATAATTATTATCTGCCAACTATGCTCAAGGGAGGGGATAAAAACGCAGAAAAGGAACTGGCAACTTTTTCATTGCATTTACAACCTGTGGGTGATATTCACTTAAAATCGTATGATATAAAAGATGGTTTAACCCATGGCGATATAAGATTTGTACTGATGTTTGCCGCTATTGCCTGTTTTATACTTGTTATCGCCTGTATCAATTTCATTAATCTTTCAACTGCAAAATCAGCAAACCGGGCGAGAGAAATAGGACTTAAAAAGGTGGCGGGCGCTAGCCGCAATGTTCTGATCACGCAATTTCTTACAGAATCTTTGCTGTTCAGTTTCTTTTCATTCATTTTGGGCATACTTCTCGCCTGGATACTATTGCCATATTTTAATTTGGTTTCCGCAAGGTCCCTGGTAATTCCATGGTCAGCATGGTGGTTAGCGCCCGGCTTGTTAGTGTCAGCAGTCATAATAGGGCTGGCAGCGGGTTTGTATCCTTCAATATATCTCTCTTCCTTTATGCCAATCCAGGTACTTAAAGGCGAGCTAAGCAGAGGAAGCAAAAATTCCATTCTTAGAAATGGTTTGGTCATTTTCCAGTTCACTGCTTCCATCATACTTATTATCAGCACCGTAGTTATTTACNNTTCTGGTACAAGGAGCCAATACTTTAAATAAAGAGGTGAAGAATTTTAAGAATGAATTATTAAAGAACCCGCATGTAATTAATGTATCCGTGAGCGATTATTTACCTGTTACAGGCACCAAAAGAAACGGCAATACTTTTTGGGAGGAAAGTAAGAGAAATTCGGAAAGCGGGGTTACAGGACAGTTTTGGAGGGTTGATAATGATTATATAAAAACTCTGGGAATGAAGATTATTCAAGGCAGAGATTTTAATTCGTCTATGCCGTCTGATTCACAGGCTGTCATAATTAATCAGACTTTAGCTAATAAACTCAACCTGAAAGATCCTGTCGGAAAAAGGATATTTAATGGCGGCACCTATGAAGTTATTGGTGTTGTTGAAGATTTTAATTTCGAATCATTACGTGATAATATTAATGGGCTTTGCATGCAACTTG
The DNA here is from genome assembly GCA_003157075.1 of Bacteroidales bacterium. GTDB lineage: Bacteria > Bacteroidota > Bacteroidia > Bacteroidales > VadinHA17 > LD21. The sequence continues at coordinate 5,393 of PMIL01000361.1, forward strand.
GCAACAGTTCGTCCATCATTTCCGTAAAAGTTAATAGTGCAGATATNNAGGATGTATGCAGATGTTAAAAGACTGGTTTCCATTATCACCGGTTTTGCAATACTCGCAATTATAATTGCCTGTTTAGGCTTATTAGGATTATCTTCTTTCATTGCAGAACAACGTACTAAAGAAATTGGAGTAAGAAAAGTAATGGGAGCTGGCATCGGCACCATAACCGGACTAATGTCGAAAGATTTTGTAATGTTAGTTGGAATTGCCTTTGCTATTGCTTCCCCTGTTGCTTATTGGGCCATGAACAAATGGCTCCAGGATTTTGCATTTCATATAAATATTGGCTGGTGGGTATTTGCTTTGGGCGGATTTGTAGCAGTATCTATAGCATTAATTACAGTAAGTTTTCAGAGCATCAAGGCAGCTTTGATGGACCCGGTGAAAAGTCTGCGAAAGGAATAGACAACTAAACGTGTCCGGACAGGACTCTGGAATAATAGAGCTGGTCTGTCTTAACCTGTATGTTGAGGAACGATCGAACAAAATCATTTACAGAGTGTTAATGATTCACGTTACTTCAATAAAACTTACTTATCGTAATGGCAAGTATAATCCCGGGCTACGAAAACGACATCTTCATTTCTTATCGCCACAACGATAACCGTTCCGGATGGGCTACTCAGTTCTTTGCGGCATTGCAGGAAGAACTTGCTGCAACCCTAAAGGAACCTGTCTCTGTTTATTTCGACACCAACCCGCATGATGGTCTGCTGGAAACCCATAATGTTGATAAAAGCCTCGAGGGAAAACTTAAGTGCCTCATCTTTATTCCTATAATCTCCCAAACCTACTGCGATCCCAAAGGTTTTGCCTGGCAACATGAGTTCGTTGCGTTCAATAAGATGGCAAAGGAAGATCAGGTTGGAAGAGATATAAAGTTGGGCAGTGGAAATGTGGCGAGCAGAATTTTTCCTGTAAAAATCCATGACCTCGATTATGAGGACCACTCACTTCTGGAAAATGAAATGGGTGGGGTATTAAGGGCGGTTGACTNNTGACTTTATTTACAGAGCCCCTGGTGTAAACAGGCCGCTTACAGCATCAGACAAGAGAGAGGATAATTCCAACAGAACGTTCTATCGTGATCAGGTAAACAAAGTGGCTAATGGGATAAAAGAAATAATAAGTGCACTTAAGGAACCTGTCTTAAAATCAAAAGAGCAAAATCCTGTATTCCCCTTCGAGCGACGCAAGGTTGATACCAACAATAGCATTGCTGTTCTGCCATTTACAGATATGAGCCCGGACGCTGATCAGGAGTATTTGGGGGATGGATTAGCAGAAGAGATACTTAATTCACTGGTTCATGTGATTGGACTTAAAGTTGCCGGCCGCACCTCTTCGTTTCAGTTCAAAAATCAGTCTGTTGGTATCAAAGAAATCAGCGAAAGGCTCCAGGTAAAAACTGTACTTGAGGGAAGCGTAAGAAAGCAGGGGAACAGGATCCGCATTACAGCTCAGCTGATCAATGCATCTGACGGATTTCATCTGTGGTCAGAAAGATATGACAGGGAACAGGATGACATCTTTGCCATTCAGGACGATATCGCCTCAAAAATTGCAGGTCATCTCAAATTGACCTTCTTTGGTGATCAGCCTGAAGGTGTCAACAATAAACAGACTCGGAATGTAGAAGCTTATGACATGCTTCTCAAGGGAAGGTTTTTTCTTGAAAAACGGATCGAAGGGATTGAACAGGCCAGGCTGTGTTTTCAAAGGGCAATTGAACTGGACCCCGGATATGCAGATGCTTACGTGAACATGGGGCATATATACTTTATGCTGGCCGGCTTCCTCTTTATGCCCTATATAGAGGGGTTTGAAAAGGCTAAATACTATACGCAAAAAGCTCTGGAACTTGATCCTGGCCATTCAGAAGCCCACCATTCAATGGCTATACTTTATCAATGGTATGAGCACGACTGGCACAATGCGGAAGCAGAATTCAGAAAAATCAAAAATTATGAAGATTTTGTACCACAGAATTTTTCTTTCATGGCGTGGTTCAAAGGTTTTATTTATGGAGATTTCCAGGCAGCTATACATGAAATTCAAAGACAGATTGCTGCCGACCCGCTTAATCCTGATCATTTTATTACATTGATTCAGATGTATTGCTACAGCCGCGACTATGAGAAAACAAGATCGGTGGCAAATGAATTTCTGGCAGATCAACCTGATCACAGCGAAGCCATAAGGTACATCGGTCGTACCTACCTTTTTGAAGGACGTCCACAAGAAGCTCTACCTTATGTTAGAAAGGCATATGAAATGGCCCAGGGGAAAGGATATTCAATTCAGGATCTAATAAGAGGTTTGATTATGGTTGGTGAAAAAGAAGAGGCTCAGGGCTTAATTGATCAATTGTACAGAACAAATCAAACACATATGATTGCTCCCACGGCATGGAGCTTCATCTATTATCTGCAGGGAGACCCTGATAAAGCATTTAGTTTTCTTGATAAAGCAATGAAGGAAAGAGACTTTTGGGTCTTTTCACTAAAATATTCCCCTGACTGGGATACAATGAGAGAAGATCCCCGCTTTAAAAAATTAGTAAAACAACTGAATTTCCCTGAATAGATATGGCCTCCTTAATTCCTGCATACGAATTTGACATCTTTATCTCTTATCGTCACAACGATAACCGATCAGGCTGGGTGACGGAGTTCGTTACTGCCTTGCAGGAAGAGCTTGCTGCAATCTTAAAGGAACCTGTCTCTGTTTATTTCGACACCAATCCGCATGATGGCCTGCTCGAAACCCACAATGTGGATAAAAGTCTTTCAGGTAAATTAAAGTGCCTCATCTTCATTCCCATCATCTCTCAAACCTATTGCGATCCAAAAAGTTTCGCCTGGCAGAATGAGTTTGTGACTTTTAATAAAATGGCTCAGGAAGATCCGATTGGAAGGGATATAAAGTTGGCAAATGGAAATGTAGCAAGCAGAATTCTTCCGGTAAAAATTCATGAGCTCGATACTGAAGACAAAGATCAGCTTGAAAAAGAAACAGGTGGTGTTTTAAGGTCAATAGAGTTTATTTATAAGTCCTCTGGCGTTAATCGCCCATTGAGAATTAACGAAAATCACCCTCAGGACAATCTTAATAAAACATACTATCTCGATCAGATCAATAAAATTGCTAATGCCATAAAGGAAATTATTGGTGGTTTAAAGAACCCCTTATCGTTAAAAGGAATACCTGCAGCAAAGGAATCCTCCAATACTTCAAAAAGCAATTCAGAACCGCTTGAATCAATTGCAGTTTTGCCTTTTGCCAATATGAGCAGCGACCCTGAGCAGGAGTTTTTCAGCGATGGCATAAGCGAAGAAATTATCAATATGATTGCACAGGTTCCCGGATTAAAAGTGGCTGGACGGACTTCTTCATTTTCTTTCAAAGGGAAAAATCAGGACCTGAGATTGATTGGAGAACAACTGAATGTGAATCATATCCTTGAAGGCAGTGTCCGGAAATCCGGAAATAAACTGCGCATTACAGCTCAGCTTATCAAAGTTGAAGATGGCTATCATTTATGGAGTGAAAGATATGATCGTGAACTGGATGATGTTTTTGCTATACAGGATGAAATAGCTTCAAACATTGCTGAATATTTGAAGGTTACTTTCTTTGGAAATTATGAAACAAAGGAAGAAAGGAGACCAACAACGAATATGGAAGCCTATGTGGCTTGTCTGAAAGGCCACCATCAATACCTCAAGGTAACGCCTGACGGCATGACACGCAGCATTGAATATTTTGAACAGGCTATTTCTTTAGATTCCGGGTACGCAGATCCCTGCATTGGATTAGGCGTAACTTACCTGATTCTTGCCACACACGGTATTCAACCGCCACAAGTTATGATGCCTATGATCCGGGAAATTGCTGAAAAAGCACTTCGCATTGACCCATCAGACAGGAAGGCACATGCACTGCTCGGAAGTGTGGCAGCTGCTTATGATTATGATTGGAAGATAGCATCTGAACAATTCAGCCTTTCTATGGCGGGTGGTCATCAATTATCCGATGTACGTATTCGTTATGCTTCTTTTTACCTTCTTCCGATGGGGCGATTTGAAGAAGTCATCCGCGAAGAGGAGAAAGAGGTGGAATCAGATCCTCTAAATATTGTGTCACGCGCTATCCAATGCTATCACCTTAGATTTGCAGGACAGTATGACCGGGCACTTGAAGCTGCACAAAAAGCACTTGAGCTTGATGACAACCATTGGCTAATTCTTGTTATGATGGCAGAAGTTCTCGTTGGAATGGGAAAATTTGAAGAGGCGATTAGCATGGCTGAAAGGTCTTACCGGCTGGCACCCTTTGACCCCCGTCCGCTGGGCCTCCTTGCAGGTCTGTTGGCCCGCCGCGGAGACACTGAACGGGCTAAACAAATCAGAGATCAGCTTAACCCCATGGCAATGGGCAGCATAGGTCTGTTGCTTTACAACCTCCTGATTTCAGATATTGAAGCAGCTGCCGATTGTTTTCACCATGCTATTGAACGTCGTGAACCGCTTGCTGTTATTTATGCCAGCGTTCAATTACTTGCACCATTGCGGTCCAATAAACGCTGGCCTCTGCTGGCAGACATGATGAATTTACCAGGTCATATTGCAGTAGGTACAGGCACAGGATAAATGATTAACTAAAAAGCTCTTTACGTTATGGCCAGTATAATAGAGGGTTATGAATATGATATCTTTATCAGCTATCGCCAGAAAGATAACAAAGGTGACAGGTGGGTAAGTAATTTTGTTGATGCACTTAAGGCTGAACTTGAATCAACATTTAAAGAAGATGTCACTGTATATTTTGACGTCAATCCTCATGACGGACTTTTAGAGACACATGATGTTGGTGAATCACTTAAAGAAAAGCTTAAGTGTCTGATCTTTATTCCTATAATTTCCCGGACTTACTGTGACCCAAAGTCATTTGCATGGGAACATGAATTTATTGCTTTTGTTGAACAAGCCTCGAGGGATCAGTTTGGAATGAAAGTTAAACTGCCTGGTGGTAATGTAGCAATCCGGGTACTCCCTGTCAGAATTCATGATCTCGATAATGAAGATCTTAAATTATGTGAATTGGTTCTGGGTGGAGTGCTTCGTGGTATTGAATTTATTTACAAAGAACCGGGAGTAAACAGGCCGCTAACCCCTGAAGACAACGAAAAAATCAATCTGAACACAACCAAATACCGGAATCAGATAAACAAAGTAGCTCTTGGGATCAAAGATCTCATCCAGGGTATGAAAATACCCGTAAGCCCCGACCAGGTGACAGGTAAGGAGATACAGGCTGATATTGATGAACGGCAGGGGAAGAATAAGCCTGCTGAAGAAAAGAAACATAATATTCCTGTATCTGCAACAAGCTTTGTCGGCAGGGAAAAAGAGATAAAGGAAGTCAGTGACCTGCTTCATGAGAACCGTCTTGTTACTCTCACAGGCTCAGGAGGATGTGGTAAAACAAGATTGTCACAGGAAATTGCCACTAACCTTCTTAAAGAATATAATGACGGGGTATGGTTTATCGATCTGGCACCAATCACAGATCCGAACCTCGTTGCAAAAGAAATAATCCGGGTATTAAAAATACAGGAGGAACCTGGCAAAGCGATTATTGAAACACTTACTGAAAATATTAAAAACAGTTCGCTTCTGATCCTGCTGGATAATTGTGAACACCTTATACAGGTATGTGCTGAAATCACTGACAAATTGCTGAGATCCGTTAATAATTTACGGATCCTTTCAACCAGCCGGGAAGCCCTTAATATTTCCGGAGAAGTTGTATGGAGGATACCTTCACTATCCTGTCCGGATCCCGGTAGTGAAAAAGATATTAAAAAAGTTCAGCAATATGAAGCAATCAGGCTATTCATAGATCGAGCAGCATCAGGCAAGCCGGGATTCACCCTGAATCCGCAGAATGTATCACCGATAGTGCAGATATGCCGGCGTTTTGAGGGAATTCCGCTTGCTATTGAACTTGCTGCCACAAGAATAAGGCATATGGGCCCGGAGATTATACTGGAAAGGCTCGAGGACCAGTTCAGGATATTATACTCTTCCAGCAGGACAGCACCCGCAAGGCAGCAAACCCTTAAAGCCGCGATCGACTGGAGTTATACCCTTTTGTCTGAACCGGAACAAATATTGTTTAACCGTTTGTCTGTTTTTGCGGGTAATTTCAGCCTTGAAGCAGTTGAAGATGTCTGTTCGGATAAAGAACTCGATAAAGAGAATATTCTTCTATTCCTTTCTCAACTGGTTGATAAATCTTTGGTAATTGCAGATAATCAGGAAGATGAATCAGTACGGTACAGATGCCTTATGCCGCTCCAGCAGTATAGTCTGCAAAAACTCATTGAAAGCGGAAAAGAAGAAAAACTAAGGCAACAACACCTGTCATATTATTTAAAACTCGCAGAAAAAGCATATGAAGAACAATTCGAATTACAGATGAAGTGGACAGATATGCTTGAGCTGGAACACGACAATATTTTAAGCGCTTTGTATTGGACAGATAAGCATTCTCCTGAAGGATTCGTAAAACTTTCCGGAACTCTGGCCTGGTTCTGGCGTGGGCACACATATATATTTATTGGTAAGGATTATCTGGAACGAGCCCTGTTAAAAGATACTGGGAAAACTGAACCATATGCACGTGCATTGATTGGATTGGGAATGATTATAAATTATACACATGAAAGACCCAGAGCCATTAAACTTATGATTGAAAGCCTGAAAATTTTCCGGCAATACAACAATCTTTGGGAAGAAGCTAATGTTTTAGCCACACTCAGCGCGAATCAGGTTTCTGATGGAGATCTTGAAAACGGTCTAAAAGGAGCAGATCAAAGTTTAAATATTGCCAGAAAGATTGACAAACCAGGTCTTATAAATCATTGTCTTTTATGTGTTTGTCAGGGAGCTGTCCATTCAAAACAGTATAAGCGGGGAGGTCAACTTGCCGAAGAATTACTTATATCCTCTGAGAAGCTGAACTACCTGTGGGGAATAGAAATGGCACGGCATTTTCTTGGCGATTGTGCCCTTGGCAATAAAAATTTTAAGGAATCTGAAAGGAGATATAGTCTTGGGGTTGAAACTGGATTAAAATATGGAACTGTGTTCCTTGCAGCTGCAGATCTGCTAGGGGTAGCCTTCTCCCTTTCCGGACAGTCGAGGTGGGCCAAATGCATCCGGTTAGATGCTGCAGCCTGGAAAAAATCTGCTGAGCTTGGAGTCTCATTATCCGGAGTTGCTGAATTCTGGGATGAATGGATTGATATCTATATCGTTGGTGCCAGGAAAAAACTTGGAGAGGAATTAACCCAAAAGTATGAAAAAGAAGGTCAGAATATGGGATTTGAGGCAGCTGTTGAATATGCTCTCGATTTTGACAAAGATTAATGTATAATCCCGTGTTATGAACACGACATCTTCATTAGCCATAGTCACAATAATAACCGATGACCTGATATACAAAAAGATAAATGGGAAAATAATCAGGATCTACAACTCTTATAGCATATGATTGTTATTCAATATCATATTTCTTATTCTTAATCATTTATAAATATTATTATGACAAATGTAGAATTAGTTAAGCAGGGGTATTCAAATTTTGCCACGGGGAATGTAGATGCAGTATTAGCCACATTTGACCCCACAATTGAATGGAATGAGTGCAAGGGTATGCCTTTTGTGAAAGGCGATGGCATTTACAAAGGGATCGAAGCAATTGTGACTAATGTATTCATGAATCTCCCGGTTTACTTTGATGGATTCAATATTGCAGTAAATCAAATATTTGGAGCCGATGATAAAGTGGTAATGGTAGGTTACTACCAGGGAACCAACAAAGCAACCGGAAATTCATTTAAAGCCAATGCAACCCATGTCTGGACTATAAAAAACGGAAAATTTGTCTATCTTTTCCAGGCTGTCGACACCCATACCATTGTCAGTTAAAAACTACCAATAAAAAGTAAGTCTTACCAATACTTGCTAAGTAACCTCTTAATCTCAGTTATTCTAAAAGGGTTTCGATATTTACATCTTAAGTTCAATTCCCACAGGGCAATGATCAGATCCTGTCATTTCTTCGAGAATGAAGGCATTTGTTACTGATGACAATAGGGATTCGCTGACCAGAAAATAATCTATTCTCCAGCCAATATTATTTGATCTTGCACCTGCTCTGTAACTCCACCAGGAGTATCTCTCAGTCTCGTCAGGATGCAAACGGCGAAATGTATCTGCCAACCCGCCTCCTACGAACCTGTCCATTCCATCTATCTCCTCCTGCATATAGCCGGCTGTTTTATTGTAATTAGCTTTCGGCCGTGCAATATCAATCGCTTTATGAGCTACATTAAAGTCACCACAAACAATTACAGGTTTGGCCTTTTCAAGATCTTTGAGATAATCATAAAAAGCTTTATCCCAGGCCTGCCTGTAGCCTAACCTCTTAAGCTCACTTCCTGAATTCGGCACATAAACATTTACAAGGATGAAGTTCTCAAACTCCAGGCATAATACCCGGCCTTCAGTATCATGTTCCATTATATTCATCCCTTTTGAAATATTCAAGGGCTTGATTTTTGAGATAATTGCTGTTCCTGAGTAACCCGGTTTAATCGCAGAATTTGAATAGATATGATAACCATTCAAGGGGTTAAGTGTTTCGGCGACGTGATGTTCCTGGGCCTTTATTTCCTGCAAGCAAAGAATATCGGGTCTAAGAAGTTCAAGATCAGTAAAGAAGGTTTTTTTTGCAATAGCACGAAGGCCGTTTACATTCCAGGATACGATTTTCATAGTTTCAATCTTGATAATTTGTAAAAATAGTAACTATGGTGAAATAAAGAGGAATATCAATATTCAATTTTAATTTTTGCTGAACCATTAAAGGGTGCAATCAAAACGGATTCTGAAGCATAGTCATAAATTCCTCCGGTAATATTTACGGGTTTCTTAACAGAGGGATGAGGTATTCTCAATATAATCTGTTTCGGCTTCCGGTCTGAGCTGCATTCAATAGTCGCTTCAATGAAACCTTTATTAATATTTGAATTGACAACAAGTGACAAAGGTCCAAAGTACGTTGCTACATTTTTCAGCTCTATTGTTTTGCCCTCTTCCAGCCATTGGCGGGGTATCCCTGGAAGCAGTTTAAGTGTTTGGTCTTCTTCAAGATATAACATCCATCGGGTTTCCATTAAAAACCAGGCTTCTTCATGGGTTTTATGTACGCTGACCTGGTGGAGATGCTCCCAGAATGTATAAGTTTCACGGTCAGCAAGGGCTGAAAAAGAATTATAATATGTTTTTATAAAAGGCTTCACCAATCCCTGTTTTAACTGAACCCAATCGTGCCGACTATAATATGGCTGACTGAAGGCTGCATTTCGCTGATATAACATCTCGGTATGGTATTTTAACATCATTTTGGATGCTTGTTCTGAAGGATCCAATACTTCGCAGAAAATAAGGTACAATGGCCCCAGCAATCCATCCGGTACGGTGAATGTGCCATGTGACAGATATACGTCAGGATCAAGATAAAGCAATCTTGGAGCCCTGGCTTCGGTCCAGGGAGGAACTGTCGGGCACCATGTCCCGTCGCCTAAAGGAACTACAGGAGACATTGCCATAGAGTTAAAGAGAGATGTCCGTATATCCTTCTTCCAGTCTTCTGCTTCACGTTTCAGCCGTTTTGCATTCGCTGTATCCACAGAGCTTAACATTTCTGCCACTCTTATGAGTCCCAGGTAGCCATACCCGTTCAGCATAAACTGATGATACGGGTCTTCAGGGTCAGCCACTTTGCCGTCGATCATACCATAACCTTTTCCCTGCAAATCTGATTTTTTATTCCGCTCACGCCATTTTATCAGGAAATCACAGGATTTGACCAGTTTCAATCTGACTTCTTTCACCCAGACAGTATCATGAGTATATCTGAAATACTCCCCCATGCTCCATAGCGCAGCGCCGGTTTCAACCATGTATCCCCCGAAATTCTGAATCATACCATCCTCATGTTGTTTGTCCAGAAAGAACATTAGTGATCTTTTAGCAATATCATCAAGTCCCATCGAGCAATAGAATTGAATAATTGGTGAACTCTCTGTTCCGATCGGTGAATAGACACCAATACATGGTGCCAGTGTTCCATCAGGGTCGTTACCATAGGTTATTAAATCGAGATGCAGCAAACCTGCCTGGATCATTTCATCAATCCGTTTTTCAGGCACCTTTATCCGGGCAGCGTTAGCCAGTTTTGTTTTCCAGAAATTTCTGCATTCAGTCAATTTCTCATTGAATGACTGATTGGCCAATTTGAGGGCTCTTTCTTTTGGGATTGGATTATGCGGAAGGCAGAATTCAAAAACGGCAGTTTCATTTGGTTTTAGCAAAACAGCTATTTCTTCGTTGTGCAAAGGTTTGCCATTCAGCTTTGAAACTCCAAATACCCTGTCGGGTGAATAGCTTGATAAACCGGTTTCTTTATCATACGTATAACCTGATTTTTTCCACCAGCTACCCGGACGGATGGTCTTGAAGAAGGCATAACGGGGTACAGAAGCCTTATTGGTTGCCTCTGCTCTTAAGTACAGGACAATCTCTTCAGTTCTGGTTGAATCACTCTTAAGAAGCGGCTTTAATAATTTTTCCTGCTCCGGGGTAAACATATGTCCTGCGCTATAGTAATCAGCGACTAGAAAATTTGTTCCAATGCGTGTATTTTTATTAAGCGTAGATGATTCAAGAGAAGCAAAGGCGGTGACTTTGTATTCGATATCATCATCTGTCTGTGACGAGTGAAGGATTGGTAAAACGCCCTCCTCAAGTCGCCGGACTGTGTTTTTTTCAACTCCTTGTCCGCGGCCTGCCATATAATTATATACAACACCTGTGTTATCCGTTTCAGGCAGATTGATTGAAGAGGATGCCATTCGTGGAATAATATTTTCCATTTCCAGTGAGCTTCCCAGTTCAAAAATGCGGATATCCCGGCTAATTCCAAGCCAGATGGGACAAACCTGGTTTCGGGTATGTATAGCTGCTGAATCAAATGATTCTTCCGGTTCATTTTCTATTTTTTCCAGCTTTGTCAGCGTCTTGCGGTTTTTAATTTCTTCTTCTATCTGTTGAAAGGAACGATTATCATCAAACCGGCATACCACAACATTGTATTCCGGGATAAAAATCGGATATTCATAAGTTACGTCGCGGAGCAAAAAGGAAAAGGAATGGTTCCCGTTATTAACAGATACCATCGTAGCGCCACTGCCGTAATTGGTTTTTGTATTTTTAAGAGAAACATCAAGCATGTTGGATCCTGAAGTGCTGAAAATGAATTGATTATCATGAATTTTCCCTTTTCCCTGGAGAAGTCCAATTTTTTCCAATCCGCCGTTGTATAATTCAATGTGGCCCTGTGGTTTTTCATTAAGCCATTTAATGAGTATTCTTTGCGCATCCTGTGCATTTAAGCATAAAACATTTAATATACCTGTGTATGCAAAACATGAAATCAAAAGAAGCAATTTTGTCCTTTTCATTCTTTTGTGGTTTTTAAGGATAAGGTTTTCAGAAGAGTCACGATGGTTTTATTTATTAAAAGATAAAACGAAGGTATATATTTCCTCCTGATCTGCACCATAGACGCCCGAGCAAGATTGTCAAT
>PMIL01000154.1:0-682 GCA_003157075.1 Bacteroidales bacterium
TCTGATACAAAAAAATGAAATTTTAACTGAATTGCATGAACAGATAGTAACTCTTCAGGAGCAGTCTTCAAAATTTCCTGTGAAATTCATCAGGGAAATGGAAAAGATAATAACCCAGGGCCTTGATTCCCAGACTGAAGAGTGGAAGAATGCGATGAATGTTCTGAAATTATCACAGCAGGGATTCTTCAAACGGTTAAAAGACAAGTATCCTAACCTGACTCCAAATGACCTCAGACTCAGTTCATACCTCAGGATGAACTTTACAACTAAAGAAATCGCCAAACTATTGAACATTTCCGGCAGAGCAGTCGAAATAAGCCGTTACAGGTTAAGACGTAAAATTGGTCTAGGACATGATAAAAATCTTACAGAATATCTTATAAAGGAATCAGAAAGTAAAGAATAAATCTCATTCTTAATAATTTAGGAAGACTAGTCTGTTATTTATATCACCTTCAGTTATAGTGATAATACATTATACAATGAATTCGCAGATTAATAAACCTGTATTGAATAATATTCGCATTTTCATTTGCTATGTTCTTAAATTGTTGTATATTCGCACCGTAATTTTTTACAGGAAACGATTATACTAAATAGATCGGAAGTTGTTAAATAAACAAAGTATTAAAAAGGTTAGAAAAATGAAGAACAAAGTTTTAATGGGATTAGCTGCTAT
>PMIL01000154.1:698-6029 GCA_003157075.1 Bacteroidales bacterium
TGCACAGACTGCTGAAGCAGCTGTATATGTACCTGCTGAATTTTCAGCTGTACAGGATTCAATGAAAGCTATTAATGCTGCAGTTGAAGTTCAGAAATCAAAATTATTCAAGAAATTTGGCCCTATTTCACTTAAGCTTGATGCTACATTAGCACTTGCAAACAAAGCTGCAGCTGATGCTGCTGTTAAGAAAGAANNGAAGTTAAGAAAGAGGTTGAAACTACAATGGCAACAGTAAAAGCTACCATTGAAGAGAATACAGCTCTTATGAAAAAAGCTCCCCGTGGAAAAGAAGGAGCAGCTGTCCTTGAAGCAATGAAAACTGATATGGCAGCTATCGAAGCTTCTGTAACTGAAGCACAGGGTCTTTATGATAAAGGTTCATTCATGGATGCACTCAATAAAATTAAAGCAGCCAGTGATAAAGCTAATGGCATCAATACCGAACTTAAGGATGCTATTGCAAAAGTATCAGGCAAAAAACCCGTAGTTGCTCCTGCAGCTAAACCAGCAGTTCCTGCAGCTAAACCTGCAGCTAAACCAGCAGCTAAACCAGCAGTTAAGAAATAGTATTTAATAAGTACTTTACTTAATTATATAAAATCCCCGGGAGTTTCCCGGGGTTTTTTTTAAAATCGTCACAGGATCACATGAGAAAGATTTGGAGAGATGTGCTGATTTTTTCTGCATCTGCAGTTTCAATTCCCTTAGTTGTCTTATTACTAATACGTCTAACACCTAAGCCTCCGGTAGCCAAAATGGAACATGCCCTGGCAGTTCTGTCTGAAGCCGGGAAAAATAAGGCCGATACTTATTCAAGAAAGCTGTATAACGAGGCAAAGATCTTTTATGATTCTGCAATGATTAACTGGCAGAAGGAAAATAAAAGATTCATTTATTTCAGACATTATGATAGGGTCATCATGTTTGCCGAGCTCTCGGCTAAAAAAGCAAGCGAGGCTACTGACAATTCAATAAGTACTTCATCGAACCTTAAGATAAAACTGAAAGAGAAGATTGACACTCTGAATACACTTGCAGCTCAGATTGATGAACTCTTTAATACTTATCCCTTAACTTCAGAAATCCGGAACAGGATCTCAAAAGGAGAGATTTTATTAAAAGAAGCTGAAATAGTTTATAATAAAGGTCTCTACTTTCAGGCTAACAGGAAATTAACTGATTGCGAATATCTGCTTAACGAATCGTACGAATTTGCATCAGGGAATCTTAAAAACTATTTCAAATCATATTCAGTCTGGAAAAAATGGGTGGACAGGACTCTGAATGAATCGAAAAAAAATAAAGATTATTCAATAATTATTGATAAATTTTCAAGAAAATGTTTTGTCTACCTTAGTGGTTCCAAAAAATATGAATTTGAAGCCGAATTAGGAAAAAACTGGGTAGGGGATAAAAGAACAAAGGGTGATCTGGCAACGCCTGAAGGCATGTATAAGATTACAGGAAAATTTGACGGTGGCAAGACAAAGTACTATAAAGCCCTTTTACTTGACTATCCCAATGATGAAGACAGACAAAAATTCAGATCTGAGATTGAGCATGGTTCGCTTCCGGCCTCTGCAAAAATAGGCGGCCTGATTGAGATCCATGGCAACGGCGGAAAAGGGATCGACTGGACTGAGGGATGTATTGCTCTTACTGATAAAGAGATGGATTTAGTATTCAGGATTGCGAGAGTGGGCACTCCGGTTACAATAATAGGATCAATGGTTGATCTGAAAGACGCTGTGGAAAAATAATTTATCTGAAATGGAAAATGAGAAGAAAATAAATGATGACACACAGTCAGGTAATAAAAATACTCATGACAGGAAACCAATTTTCAGGATTATGAGGTTTTTATTAATCTTCATCAGTTCAATCCTGATTACATTTTCTTTGATTCTTTTTTTCCTTTATGGTGTGCCACTTCTGAAGGAGTTAACTCCTAAGCACGAAACGAAAATTTCAAATAACTCTGATTTAAAGAAGGATACAAACTACAAGAAACAGATTGGATTGCTATCGAAAGATGTTCAGCGTCTTGCTCTGAAATTTAATGCATATACTTCAGGTCAGTCTTACATTGTTGTAAATACAACTGAAAACAGGTTTTACCTTTATACAAATAAGAAGCTTGTCAGGGCAGGATTCTGCAGTACAGGCAGTCTGACAATGCTCAAAACTGAAAAAGGAGATAAGTTCTGGGTTTTCAAAACACCAAGGGGTAAAAGGACTATACATGGGAAAATTACAAATCCGTCGTGGAACAGGCCAGACTGGTCTTTTATTGAAGAGGGATTACCCATACCCCCTAAGAATTCTCCCGCCAGATACGAATCCGGGGTGCTTGGAGATTACGCAATGAGTATCGGAGACGGCTACCTGATTCACGGTACCATTTATAAACGTTTTCTTGGAATGCCGGTAACCCATGGTTGCGTCAGACTGAATGATGAAGACCTGGATGTTGTCTACCATACCCTTAATATTGGTTCGAAAGTATATATTTTCTGATCTGATCGCAAAAAGTAATGGAAACCGAAAACAATAATAAACCACGACGAAATGTATTTTTAATTGTACTGACCAGTATAATAGTTCTATTCCTGGTATATTACACTGCAATGTCAATGCTGAGTCCTTCAAAAAAACTTGAGGAAATAAAGAGTGAATTCGGTGCGAAACCTACAGAAAAAGGAAAAGCTGATCAACAGATTTTTATGGATTCGGAATATCTTAAGGTGCTGAAAGAGAAATCTTTTCTTCAATCAAGGATAGCGATGGCCGAAACGGATTCGATCTATATGACCATTAACCTTTCTGACAGTACAGCTAATCTTGAAATAAGCGGCGTGGTAGTTCATAATGCGAAGATGAGCTACATGAAAACCAGCAAGATTCTCATGGCATCAAATGAGAATGCTATCTTATCTATGCTTGCCAAACCATTTAGCATAGATCAATCACTTGCTACTATTCAGAAAGAACCTGTAATGATTAAGATGGCTCCAAAGGATACTTCGGAGTACAAGCCTGATATTATGCCTGATACATCCATCGCAGAACCTGTGAATTACATTCTGGAAACAAACCAGGGAATAAGAATCTATGTATATCAGGAGGAAAATGTCAAATTTAATGACAAGTTAAGCCGTTTCAAATTCGATCTGAATGACCGGATCAGAGATTCATGGAGCGCCCTGAAAAGAGTTGCAGTTTTTAAAATTCCTGAATATCACCCGTTTATAAAAATCAGACTGCCTCGTACTGACGCCAAGATCATATACAGAGGTATCCCAAAGAATGGACAAATAGCACTTTACTACTAACAGGATTTGCAATATCTCAAATTTTTATTTGAGATAATTGATTATCTTTATGGTATTAGTAACCTAATTTCTAAGCCAATGAAGAGACTTAATTTATCATTATTGCTGAGTCCGCTATTTTTCCTATTTGGTCTCTTTTTTTTTAATCTTCCTGCTTTATGCCAGGATAATTCAAATAATGTGTCATCTTCTTTACCTGATGAAGTAAATAAGATTATAACTGTATCCTGTGTCCCTTGTCATACCAGCGAAGGCGGTTTAATGTCAAAATCCAAGCTTAATTTTACAGAATGGACCAAATATACACCTGAAAAGCAAAAAGAAAAAGCTGCGAAAATGTATTCTGAGATCAATAAGGGTGATATGCCTCCTAAAAAAGCAAGGGAAAAGAATCCGGAGAAAATCCCCACAAAGGAGCAGGCTGCGATAATTAAAAAATGGTCCGAGTCATTTCCGCCTGACAAAAAATAGCAATTTCCCATAAATTGCTTTCATCCAATTTATTAATTCCATCTTCCTTTCCGTAAATTTCTTTCTGACGGTAAGCGGAAGCTTTTTTTCTGAATCCTTCGTTAATTATCAAAAAAAAATGTAGGTTTGAAGAGGACTCTATCAATAAATTGAAGAAGAAATGGGAAGATTTACTGGCGTTATCGGGATCATTATTATTCTTGGACTTGCATTTCTGTGGTCGAATAACCGGAAAAAAATTAATTACAGATTGGTTATCACAGGACTGACTCTTCAAATTGCTCTGGCGATCTTTATTCTTAAGGTACCAATAGGACAGGAAATTTTCTTCTGGCTTGGCAAAGCAATAAACAAGCTTCTGGATTTTTCGAAAGAAGGTGGTCTTTTTGTTTTTGGTGATCTCACCAAAGTAACCCAGATTCTTCCCGAAGGAATTGTAAAAAGCGGTGTTTTTCTGTTTATCTTATTGCCAACTATCATTTTTGTCTGTGTGCTTGTAGCAATTGCATATCATATTGGTCTGATGCAAAGAGTCATAGCTGTGATAGCAAGGTTTGTCCATTGGGCAATGAGAGTAAGCGGGAGCGAGGCTCTGTCGAATGTTGCCAGTGCCTTCGTTGGTCAGGTCGAAGCCCAGATTATGATCAGACCTTATCTTTCAGGAATGACAATGTCTGAGTTGCTCGCTTCCATGACTGGCAGTATGGCCTGTATTGCAGGAGGCGTAATGGCAGTTTATATTTCGATGGGTGTACCGGCATCATACCTTCTCGCGGCCAGCCTCATGGCTGCTCCCGGGGCATTGGTTATTGCTAAAATCGTCTTCCCGGAAACTGAAGAGTCAGAAACAAAGGGAGTCGTGAAACTGGAAGTAAAAAAAGAACATGCTAATATAATGGATGCCATTTCTGCAGGTGCAAGCGATGGAATGAAGATCTCAATCAATGTAATAGCAATGCTGATCGGGGTGATTGCCCTTATAGCTCTTTTAGACGCTCTTCTGGGTTATTTCGGACATTTTCTTTCGTGGACCGGTTTATCACTTAATGCCCTGGGTCTTAATGTGGATAATCTTCGTCTGAAAGACGTTGTCGGAGCTTTCTTCAGCCTTTTTGCAATTGTTATGGGTGTTCCTCCTTCCGAATCGATTCATGTTGGTTCATTGATGGGAACAAAAATGGTAATAAATGAATTCGTCGCATATTCCGACCTTACTCCGATGATACATCAGGGATTGTTAAGTGCAAAATCAGTCGTAATAGCCAGTTTTGCACTCTGCGGATTTGCCAATTTCAGTTCAATAGCTATTCAGCTGGGCGGGATAGGAGTACTTGTTCCAAACCGAAAAGCCGATCTGGCAAGACTGGGCTTTAAAGCAATGCTCTGCGGAACGATGGCTTCTTATATTTCAGCTTCCCTGGCTGGGATACTGTTATAAGAGATAAATAATTACTATTTTTGGACTCCATTATTAATAAATGGGAGAGATGGTCCCGCCAAGGCGGGATAGACGCCGTGATCAAAT
>PMIL01000006.1 GCA_003157075.1 Bacteroidales bacterium
TCAATAATAGACTGGGTTAAGAATGGAATTACAAGCTGGATGCAGCTTCCCAGAATCAGGCCAAAAACCAGCTGATAAAGATATTTCCTGTAGAGTTTAAAATACTTAAAAAGGAATCTGAACCCTGATGTCTTTTCCTTTTCGTTTTCATTCTTATACAATGAGGGTGTTGGTTCAATTATCAGAACCAGACCGGCTTGTTTCCCTTCCACTATAGTAGTTGCCCAGTTTGCAGTGAATTCATCACGGGTGAATTTGATCAGGCCAATTGCAGGGTCAGCAGCCCATATTTTATCATTTTTGATTTTATAGACAACGATAAAGTGTTTTTGCCTCCAGTGCACTATGCATGGCAAAGGCACATTTTCAGTCAATAGTTCGAAAGAGATTTTTACACCAATAGTTCTGAATCCTAATGAATCTGCAGCTTCAGAAAGTCCGAGGAAGGATACTCCTTCCCTGGTTATATAGCACTTTTTCCGAAGAGATTCAAGTGAAAAACTCATTTTGTAAAATCCTGCTACCATTTTAAGACAGGCAGGTCCGCAATCCATTGCATCTGGTTGTTTTACAAAAGGGAAAGACATTTGAGATTTCCGGAAATTGATTTAAACCCAAAGTAAAGATATCTATATTTTAGTTATGATAATCTCTGCTTTCACATAAAATCAGAACCTCTGACAGCAGAACAGAAGTTTTGGTTTTTGGAAATACTATATTTGCCATTTGTTACATACAACCAAACGAGTTTGTTTAATAAAATATCTGATATTGACATCATAAATGGTGTGCGCAATCAGGATGATAAGATCCTGAATTGGTTATATGATAACTATTTCCAGTCAGTGAAGAATCATGTTCTTGGCAACAGCGGATCGAACGATGATGTTTCAGATGTTTTTCAGGATTCCATAATTGTTCTTTATAATCAGATAACAGAAGATAACCTTCATCTGAACACAGATCTTAAAGGTTATTTTTTTGGTATCGCCCGTAATGTATGGAGTGCACAACTGAGAAAAAAACAAAGAACCATAGAGCTTGAAATTGATGTTTCTGACGAGGATGAAGCGGAAGAGCAGTATGATCCTGTTCTCGAAAGAGTTATAACCAGGGTATTTAAAAGACTAAAACCTGATCAGCAAATGGTTCTGAATTTATTCTCAGAAGGTCATAGCTATGAAGAAATTGCATTTATGATGGATCTTAAGAATGAAGTTTACGCAAGAAGGAAAAAGTATCTCAGCAAAGAAGCCCTGCTGGAGCTGGTAAGGGAAGATCCTGAATATCAGGAATATTTACGCTTTGAAAAATAATATCCTATTGAGAGTATCAGAACTGCACCAATCACCGTAAAGAAAATTTTTGTTTTTTTTGAATAGAACAGAGGGTCATTATTCCCGTATATTACAAGTGTAGCCCAGAAATAGGGATGAGACCTGAGCTGGTCAGCACTTTTTAGAAAGTCTATCCTGGCCTTTTTTAAAGATGCACTTTTCGAATACCCTTTTTTAAGATTTTGATAAAATTTCTCTACTATTTCAGTTCCTGATTTATCTTCAATCTCCCACATTGACATTACAACAGACTGACTTCCGGAATAGATGAATCCCCGCGCAAGACTTAATATGCCTTCACCTGAGATTAGTAATCCAGAGCCGGTATTACATGAACTGAGAACAACCATTTTTGCCTTTAAAGGGATCCCGTAAATCTCATATGTCTTAAGATATCCATCTTCAATAGTATCGTTTAAATGACTGAATATCAATGTTGAACGCATCGGATCTTTATCGTTTACCAGAGTATGCATTGACAGATGTATTATATCATATTTGCCGGATTCATTTTTAAATACTGATTCTTTGGCCTCGTTATTTTCAAAAAGTTTCCCCCCTGTCAGATGGGTTACGAATTCGGCCTCCTCGCGTGCATATGGCAGGTCGTTAAGAACACCAAACACTGACGACTGTCGTGACAATAATACTTTTTGAATATCTATCGGCTCAGGATAATTTGGAGCAAATGCTATTAACTTATTACTTTTTTCATACTCCTTATTCACATATTCGGACAAAAATGTAGCAGAGTAAGTATATGAAATATCATAGGTATTCATAAGATAACTGAGCTCTCTGTAATTGATTGCATTATGTGAGACCGAAGATGAAGGAATAGTTTCAAATGGCAGGTATGAAAGAATATTATCTGGTGAAATATATATTTTATCAGAAATGAGTGAAGATTTAATCGGTTCAATAAGTATTTTATATAGTGAATGACCAACTTGCTGAAATTCTTTAAATTTCAATGCAGCATTATCTGAAGGTGATGGCATTGATAATAAACCCCTGAAATGTTTTATATTATTAAAAAATGAAGAATCAATCGGGATTGCAAACAAGTGTTGATTTGTCCTGTTGACGACAAAAGTATACAATATTGTATCTGACACTACATAGTTAATGTAATTCCCGTCTCTACCCAACAGATCAGGAATCTCCTTAAGAGTGATCATTTGAGTATTATACTTTATTGCATAATAATCAGGATATTCTTTTTCAAATACCCTTATAAGTGAGTCTCGCTTTCTTGTGGTTTCCAGCAAACCTTCCTTCCATCTCGAAATTAATTGTTCATTCGGCTTTTTCTTAATCAGTTCGTCAGCGATACGTATATTAATAAGGCTGATTTCCTTTCTAAGGTCCATCTCATAGTTGGCAGTACTGAGTGGTATATCAAACTGGGTAGCTTTTAATTCCCTGGTTGAGGCCAATAGACCGGCAACCTTGCTTTTCTCTGAGTATTCGAATGCTTTCTCAAGAAAATGGGCATCTCTTGTCTGGCTGTAAAGAAGATTAAAATCGCGGATCGCAAAAAGATAAGAATCTCTGAACTTGTCACCCAATATCAATCTGCTCTCCTCTTCACTGATATTTATTCTGAGTCTATCGAGCAGTGAAATTATTAATTCCGAGGTGCTGGAAGCAGCAACAAGAGTTCTGCGATCTCCCTTTTTCTTATAAATATCCCACAGAAGACTGTATTTTAACTTAAGAAGCTTTAGTGAATTAATGTCTGGGGTCAAAGTGTCAATAGGCGGATTATCATCGAGTCCACCTGGGATATTATTGCTACTTGCATGAAAAAGCAGTGACTGGATAAGTTCCAGGGCTTTTTCAGGTTCACCGGACTCTTCAAGTGCCTGCGCATAGCCGACAGAAACGAAATAGTTCAATGAAATATCCTGTTTATTCACTTTAAAATACTGAAGGCACTGGTCATAACTTCTTATAGCCTTTTCATTGTCTATTTTATTGTCTCGTAAATAGTTAGCATAGAAATATAATACTTCGATATAATCATGCGGATTTTTCTCATACAGAACTTTTGCACGTCCGAGTGCTTCTTTAAGAATAAATTCGCCTTTCCCGACTTTTTTACTTTTAGCCAGGTACATACAATAATTATTAATTATGTTAAACGCATACGGTGAATCAGACGAGATAGCAAGAGAGACACCTTTGTTATAATATTTATCAGCGTCCTCAGTCAGACCAAGAGAACTAAATGTCGATGCCACCCCATCCAATAGATTAATAAAACGTTCATCCTGTGATAAATGGAAATCTGTATAAATGGATTCTGCTTTATCATAGTAAATTTTTGCTTTAGAGAAATTACCAAGACGGGTATAACAGACACCTACATTTACGTAAATACCTGCCTGTATTGAAGGGGAAACCTTTCCGGGATTCTGGTTTATTATATTTATGGCACTATTTGAATTGGTCAGGGCTTTTTCATACTCATTCAATTCAATATACGCAGTCATCTGGGAGAAATATGAAACTGCAAGATCAGGGTTTGAATCTCCAAAAATTTTTTTACCGGTTTCAAGAGATTTCGAAGCATAATTTTCGAACTTAGTTAAATCGCCAAGTTGAAAGTATGCCACGCTAAGATTATATAGTGCTTTGAAATATCTGTTGTCAACTTCACTGTTTTTTTCCTTCAAAGAAATACATTGAGTTAAATATTGAGCTGATTCAGAATAACCTTCTTCTTTTAAGTAATAAATGCCAATGAGATAGGTAGATTCAGATAGAATATTATCATCAATTTTTTTGATTGCAATTTTTCGGTTTATTTTCTCAACAACTGCCAGCGCATTTTTCAGGTCATTAATCATGAGATAGTTTAACAATGACTCATTTAGTTTTAAAATATCATCATACGATTTCCCGGCAGGATCTGAAAAAGAACACTCCACGCTGTTCTTAAACAATAAGTCAGCAGACGTACTGCCAATTCCCTTGAGAATAGATGAATGAGCGCTAACAGCTCCGGTAAATATGCAAATGAAAACAAATCTAAAAACTTGTTTTTTGAAAATCATAATGCGATTTCATTGTTTTATCGGGTCCCCTCTAAAAAACCTGTCAAATATAATGAAACCAATTCAAATTCATAAATCATAATAAAACAGCATCTGTAATCATCTTATTATATGCATGTTAAAAAATATATTTAAAATAAGCGATTTTTTCGTGTCACAAAAAGGGGTCAGGCGACATGTATGTATGTTGAGACGTAATTTGAAATATAACTGACTAAATAAAGAACCATGAAAAAACTGAAGACGATTTGTGTTACTGACATGTGGAGTGAGTTTTTACTTTCGAATGAAGAAATGATTTGCATTCATGGCGGAGACAATGATCCTGTTGTAAAGCCACAGGGACCTCCAATTATTATCTGAACAAACCTGCTCTTGTTTTTATGTGAACAAAATATACTCAAAACTATTTTTTAGAAGTTTATTAATACAGGAAAGAGCAGAATATATAATTTAACGGCCAGTATGGAACTATAAAGCATGCTACTTATAAAAGTGTATGTTTACAAAGATTAGTTTGTAATCGTTTAATACGATGACTTAACTTAATTCTTTTAATAGTTAGAATTATTAAAAATGAAATAATATTTAATTTCTATGAAAACAATTGATTTTTCATATTTCATCGAAAGGTACAATGCCGGTGAGATGAGTGATACTGAAAAACAGTGGTTCCTGAAGGAACTTGAAGGAAATATAGAGCTCAGAAATGAAGTGGAGCTCAGAAAGCGGACAGATGAGATTCTTAAGAAGCAGGATGTTTTATCATTAAGGAATAAGCTTTCTCAGATTGAACGAAACAGAAATGAGGTTACTAAACAAGTATCAAGTCCTGTTAAGACCTATATCAGATATGCTGCTGTAATTGCGGCTCTGGTTCTTATTGGCAGTATTACACTGCTTACCAGGAAGAATATGAGCAATGATGAAATTATTAACCGCTACTATAAAGTATATGAGCCACCTACTAGTCAGAGGTCAGCCCAGTCAGTACCAGATGCTGATTTTACTCTTGCCCTGGAGTTATATAATACTCACGATTATGGTAAAGCGGCGATTCTTTTCAACAAAGTGCTTGATAATAAGCCAAACGACATGCAGATTATTCTTTTACAAGGAGTTGCTAATTTCGAAGAGAAAAAATATCCTGAAGCAAAACAGTCATTCAGCAAAGTTATTGACAACAGAGACAACCTCTATGTCGATCAGGCACAATGGTATCTGGCACTATGTTACCTTCAGACCAATGAAACAGAAAAGGCAAAAACCCTTTTTAAAATGATAGGCAATGAAAATGGCATTTACAGAAACGATGCAATTAAAATTTTTAAGGGGCTTAAGTAAGGAGTTGCATATAAAAGAAATTTACAATCTAAATTGAAAGTAACTCATATTTGACTATAAGACAAGGGGGAACGATATGAATTCAGAAATAATTAATATGACAACTTGTCCAACAGTTTTAACAGGAATATCTCACGAAATGAGAACACACATGAATGCGATTGTTGCATTTTCATTCCTGATGAAAGACAATGGTTGCGGCGAATCGGAAAGAGAAGAATTCAGTAATCAGATTTTAAGTTCCTGTGAACAACTCATTGGCCTCTTTGATAGTTTTCTTGATTCAGCTATAATAGATACAGGCAATTCGAAAGCAGATTCGAAAATATACAAGCTTGATAATTTACTCGATGAACTACTTTCAGAATTCAGGGATGAAATGCAAAAAGCTGGTCACGAAAATCTTGAACTTGTAACAGAAATTCAGTTCACTAATTACATGGAAGTTATTATCGAT
Organism: Bacteroidales bacterium; assembly: GCA_003157075.1. Lineage (GTDB taxonomy): Bacteria > Bacteroidota > Bacteroidia > Bacteroidales > VadinHA17 > LD21. The sequence goes on from PMIL01000006.1 coordinate 6,201, forward strand.
AAAAACAAGATTTACAGAATTATCCGCAGTTTGTTCCAGAATTCTGTAAAAAGCACCAAATCGGGCTATATTAAAATCGGATACTTCCTACGCGATGAAAAAGTAAACTTCTATGTTCTTGACTCGGGGCAGGGCTATTTTAAAAGCAAGGAATTTCTTCAGACTGAGGACTTAAATGAATCTCTGCAACTTCATAATGACACATATACTGCTATAAATATTACGCTTGCTAAAAAACTGATTCAAATGCTTGGAGGAACTGTATC
>PMIL01000078.1 GCA_003157075.1 Bacteroidales bacterium
GAATAAATGAAAGCTAATACAGACAACAAAAAATATCAGATCTGGTTCTGGGCAATCTTCTCTTTTCCAGTTATTTTAGTAATTATATTATTCATTCTTATATCCAAAGGGAAACTTGGTCCGATGCCCTCTTTTGCGGAACTTGAAAATCCTGAATATTATCTCGCAGCACAGGTGATATCAGAAGATGGCATCGTGCTTGGCAAGATCAGCATTGAGAACCGGACATGGACAGAATATAAAGATTNNGTACTCCTGGGTCAGGGTTCAGGTGGAGGAAGCACTATAACCCAGCAACTTGCAAAACAGCTTTATCCGAGAGATACCGCCAGAAATTCCAATCTGATGAGAAAGATCAAGCTGAGTGTATCAAAGTTTAAGGAATGGCAGACAGCTATAAAGCTTGAAAGAAGCTATACCAAGGAAGAGATTATTACTATGTATCTGAATAAATTTGATTTCAGCTTTAATGCTATAGGAATCAGATCAGCAGCAAAAGTATACTTCAATACCACACCTGATTCACTTAAACTTGAACAGGCCGCAGTACTGGTAGGTATGCTAAAAGCATCTACAAGATATAATCCCGTCAGAAATTATGATCTTATGCTGCAAAGACGAAATGTAGTAATCTCGCAGATGGAGAACTATGGTTATCTTAGTCATGCAGTTTCTGATTCGCTAAAGAAATTACCTATAGATGTTGTTTTCAGAGTGGAAGATCATAATTCGGGTTTGGCTACTTATCTCAGGCAGCATCTTACAGACCTTATGAGAAAACCTGAACCTGACAGAAATAAGTATGTCAGGCAGGAGTCCTTTGATGATGCATTATGGGAATGGAATAACAACCCTCTTTATGGCTGGTGCAATAAAAATAAAAAACCTGATGGGAGCAGCTATGATGTTTACAGAGACGGGCTGAAGATTTATACAACCATTAATTCCAAAATGCAGAAATATGCCGAAGAGGCTTTGGCAGAGCATTTATCAGAAGAGGTGCAACCCGATTTCTACAGACGCGCCAGGCACCTCAGAAACCCTCCTTATTCTGATGATCTTACCAAAAAAGAGGTTGATGATCTGATTATGAATTCGCTTAAACAAAGCGACAGATATTATGTTATGAGGGCCAGGGGAGTTTCGGAGGATTCTATTATGCTGGCTTTCAATACCCGCGTTAAGATGAGAGTCTTTTCATGGAAGGGAGACAGAGACACTATAATGACACCTCTCGACTCCATAAGATATTATAAATACTTTGTCCGTTCGGCATTTATGGTTGAGGATCCTCATAATGGTAATGTAAAGGCTTATGTCGGAGGTATTGATTTCAGATATTTTAAATACGATGCTGTAACAACACAAAAGAAACAGGTAGGAAGTACGATAAAACCATTCCTTTATACAGTTGCTATGCAAAACGGTTATTCCCCTTGTCAGGAAGTGGAGAACATTCCCCGGTCTTTTGATATACCGGGAGATTCTGTTCAATGGAAGCCAAGAAGTACCGGACCGCCGCAATATCATGGTAAGATGGTGACATTAGCCTGGGGGCTTGCTGAATCCGAAAATTATATTTCCGCCTGGTTGATGAAACAGTTCAAACCAACAACAGTTACTGATCTGATGCATAGGATGGGTGTAAGAAGTTTTATTGATCCTGTACCTTCAATATTTTTAGGTACTTCGGATATTAAACTTGAGGAGATGGTGGGTGCGTATGGGACTTTTGCAAATAAAGGTGTATACACCAGGCCAATGTATGTTACTCGTATTGAGGACAAGAATGGAAATACAATCTCGAGGTTCACACCAAAGATCGAGGAGGTTTTAACTGAAGACCAGGCTTACCTTATGCTTTATCTTTTGCAGGGTGTTATTTTACGAGGTACCGGGAATAATTTAAGAAGGGAACCCTATAACCTGATGAATCAGATTGGTGGAAAAACAGGAACGACCCAGAACCATTCAAATGGCTGGTTTATGGGTGTGACACCCAATCTGGTCGGTGGTGTATGGAGCGGCTGGGAGGATCAGGGGATCCATTTTGAAACGCTTGGAGAAGGGTCCGGAGCACATATGGCACTGCCTATAATGGGGCTCTTTCTGAGAAAGGTATATTCCGATCCCCAGTTAGGAATCATGGAGGCTGATGAATTTGAACGCCCGGCTAATTTCAATATGGAACTTGATTGCGATAAGATTAAGAGAAGCAATGCGAGGGGGGATAATACGAGAAGGGTGAGATACTAGTTGGCGAAATGGCTTAACGGTACAACGGTTATAAGAAAATTTCTGCACGATTATTAATGTTTTCTTTGTCGCTATATCCTCGCAGTGACAACTAAACAATTTAAATTTGTTTTGAGACGAGGGGATTAATTCGTCTCGCGATTTTATTGGAATACTAACAATGACGCATCGTTAGAAGCGCTGTTTGGCGATCGGGAGATTCCTCGCTATCGCTCGGAATGACAGATATTCAATGNNAACCTCCTCCTCTTTCCCTTGTAAAAAAGATGTATTGTCATTCCGAATGGAGCGAAGCGAAATGAGGAATCTCAACGGGCAGAACATGACTGTTATAAAGAAATTATTATCGCAACCAAGCAATCTCTAATTCGCATCCACCGATTAGCTAAACAGTGATCTCACCAGATTCTCTATTTTACCAACATGTATCACTTCAATATCCAGTCCTTTAACTGATATGTTTCTGTGATATTTGGAGATATAAATTTTATTAAACCCCATCTTTGATGCTTCCCGTATGCGCTGTTCGATTCTTGAAACCGGCCGGATTTCACCTGACAGGCCTGCTTCGCCTGAAAAGCATACCTCTCTGGCTATAGGGATATCAAGATTTGAAGATAGAACAGAACTTAAAATCGCCAGATCTATTGCAGGGTCATTAACTTTAATTCCTCCTGCTATATTCAGAAAAACATCTTTGACACCCAGTTTAAAGCCGGCTCTTTTTTCAAGAACGGCAAGAAGCATATTTAGTCTTCTGATATCGAATCCGGTTGAGCTGCGCTGTGGTGTTCCATATACTGCACTGCTGACAAGCGCCTGTGTTTCAATAAGGAATGGTCTTAATCCGTCTACAGTGGCTGCTATTGAAATCCCGCTTAAAGCTTCATCATGCTGATTTATAAACATTTCAGAGGGATTGTCCACTTCCCGCAGTCCTGTTTCAACCATTTCAAAAATACCCAGTTCTGCTGTAGATCCGAATCTGTTTTTAACGGATCGTAGGATCCGATATACATAATTATTGTCACCTTCAAAATACAGAACCACATCGACAATATGTTCAAGAACTTTCGGACCGGCGAGAGTACCGTCTTTTGTAATATGACCGATAAGAAAAACCGGCGTACCTGTTATTTTTGAATATTTTAGAAGTTGTGCGGCACATTCCCTTACCTGAGTTACTGATCCTGCTGATGACTCAAGCATGGAATTGTTTATTGTCTGGATGGAGTCAATAATTATTAACCCAGGTTTGATGTTTTCAGCATGATTAAGAATACTTTCGAGGTCCGTCTCACTCAATATATAGCATTGAGGATTACTATTCTTCATCCTCTTTGCCCTCAGACTAATCTGTTCTTCGCTTTCTTCACCTGAAACATAAAGGATATTTTTCCCTCTGAGAGCCAGGGCGAGCTGAAGTGCCAGGGTTGATTTACCCACCCCTGGTTCTCCTCCAAGGAGGATCAGAGATCCTCCAACAATACCGCCGCCAAGTATCCTGTCAAGTTCTGCAATTCCTGTTTTCTGGCGATCATGTTCATCAGCCTTAATATTATCAAGAAGTTCCGGTTTCCTCTTTTCCTGCTTCCCTGCAAAAGAAACCTCATGTGAAGAAGCGGGAGCCACTATCTCTTCATGGTAAGTATTCCACTCTTTACATGAAGGGCATCGTCCAATCCATTTAGGTGATTCGACACCGCAGTTCTGACAAACGAAAATTGTTTTGGTTTTTGGCATTTTCTTTTCTTCCGTTAATTGGGGGGTTGAACCACAGGAGGAACAGATTTTTTCTCTTTCCTGAAAATGATAAAGAAAGATATTGCACCGATAATAGCAACAAATATAAGTTGCGATTCATGTGTAAGCAGGGCGTACGCCAGTCCGTCTTCCACAGGTATTCCATTAACAATAAGCAGGCCGCGTGAAACAATATAGTGAAATGCCCCGAGTCCGCTCTGCACCGGAGCTGACATTGCAAGTCCCCCAATAACAAGAATAAAAATACTGTTTCCGAAAGTCAGATGAGAGGTACTCGGGAGGGAAAATACCACAACCCATGTCATCAGGGCATAATTTAACCAGATGAATATGGTGTGGAAAATGAATTCCCATTTTCTTTCCAGATTGGTTATTGTTTTAAGTCCGTGAATAATTCCGTGTGCAAGGGCGAACATTTTTGAAAAGAAGCGAATCTTGCGAAGATTATTCTTGTACCTTATCATCAGAAAAAGTGTGATTATACCAACCGAAAAAAGAATCACCCAAAGAATCCATGTGTTTCCAAAGATTGAAAACACTTTCTGCTGAATAGGTAAGAGGATACTCTCTTTCAGAAAGAGGCCTATCTGATCTCCACTGGTAAATACCAGGATTATCATAATAATCAGCAGGGAGAAAAAGTCAATGGTACGTTCAATTACAACTGTACCGATAAGCTGATCTACAGGGATTTTTTCTTTTTTACCCAGGGCTACACAACGGGTTATTTCTCCGATTCTTGGAAGGGCAAGGTTTGCAAGATAACCTGTCATCAAAGCATAAAAAGCATTCCTTGTTGAAGGTTTGAATCCTAAAGGATTTACCAGTAAAACCCATCTTCTTGCCCGGCTCATAAAAGCAAAAAATCCGAAGAGGACTGACAGCAGGAGCCATGAATAGTTAGCAGCTTTCAGTTCTATCCAGAGCTTTGTAAAGTCAATATTGCGGAAAGCAAACCACAACAGAACAATTCCGACGGCAAAAAAAGCAAGAAATTTCAGGGTTTGCAGAATACCTTTTCTCAACTTCAAATCAGTTTATTGGTGATTGTATCGGGGAAGATGATTACTGGTTTAAATGATTTTGCTTCCTCGAAATCGAGAAAAGCAAAGGACATAATTATAATTATATCACCAATTAAAACTTTTCTGGCTGCAGCGCCATTAAGACAAATATCCCCTGATCCGCGGACACCCTTTATAACATATGTCTCAAGACGTTCCCCGTTATTCAGATCAAGTACATGGACTTTTTCGTTTTCTATCAGGTTTGCTGCATCCATAAGGGCTTCATCAATCGTAATACTACCGATATAATTCAGATTTGCCCCCGTAATTGTGACCTTATGGATTTTTGATTTTATTACTTCTATTAACATTGTCTGATTTCTAGATGATCCTGATTATGGTGCAAAGGTAATTAACCTTTTGGTTCAGACCAATCCAATTTCTATATTATCTATAAGTCTGATTTTTCCTGCTTGTACTGCAATACAGCCAAAATATCGTTTGTCTTTCATCATTTCAGCCTTTGAGCTTACAGGTAAAAGGTTTATGTCATCCACAATCTCAAAATATTCGACACTGTACCCCTGTACCTTATCAATGCTTTGAACAATGAAAGATTTTATTTCAGGGATATCATGTTCTTTCAACATCGCTGAGGCAGCAGAGATAGTTTTAAAAATAATAGATGCATTGAGTCTGATTTCATGATCAAGAAGCCTGTTCCGGCTACTCATTGCCAATCCGTCTTCTTCCCTGACTATCGGATTGCCGATTATCATGACTTTATTTCCTGTTTGTTTAACAAGTGACTTTATTACAGCAAGTTGCTGAAAATCTTTCAATCCGAAGAAAGCTATATCAGGATTTACAATTTCGAATAATCTGCTTACAACCTGTGCTACTCCGTTAAAATGGCCGGGACGGTGAAGTGCCTCCATTACTTTTTCGAGATTTCCAAAATGAAATTCTCTTGTATCGGGCTCCGGATAAATTTCTTTTACTCCTGGAAGAAAAACAAGATCAGATTCCCTCATCACCTTGCTTAGGAGCAACAGATCGCTCTCAGGTGTTCTGGGATAATTCTTCAGATCATTTTTATCATTAAACTGAGTAGGATTTACAAAAATACTAACAACAACAACCGGACAATGTTGAACAGCGTTTGATACCAAGGATAAATGCCCTTCATGAAGAGCACCCATTGTTGGGACAAATCCTATCGGAGAAAGACGCATCCTTTTCAACCAGGATTGCAGTTCAAAAACAGTACTGATAACCTTCATTCAGATAAAAATATTTTACAAACATAAATTAAATTATTTAATCTCTTACTTAAGGAATTGATAGTAATCAATTAACTCACCCCTCGCCTTCTCGTAGCCGCTTCGGCGAAGCAAGGTTGGGGATAGGGTAAATAAATTGATTTTCAAGTGAAGGGCAATATGATCTGAAGGCAAATCTCTGATTACCCGCATTTTTATTATGTTATTAATTTGTATTATCTTTGCACCTTAAATCGAAATNNTCAGGAAAGAGGAAAAGAGATCCGTACTTTCATGCCGAGGTATGGTTGTATAAATGAACGTAGGAATCAGCTTCATGAGGTAATAAGGCTTTCGGGTATGAATCTTATCATTGATGATACTGACCACCCGCTTATTATTAAAGTTGCCTCGATACAATCTGCAAGGATGCAGGTCTATTTTATTGATAATGACGATTATTTTCAGAGAAAACATATTATCAGTGATTCGGCAGGCAGGGAATTTGACGACAATGATGAACGGGCGCTGTTTTTCGCAAGGGGTGTTATCGAAACGGTTAAAAAGCTGAGATGGGCTCCGGATATCGTTCATTGTCATGGATGGATGTCCGCTCTGGTGCCTGTTTATCTTAGAAGTATTTACAATGATGATCCGCTCTTTCATAACTACAAAATAATCTATTCCATTTACAATAATGATTTTAAAACTCCGTTTAGATCAACATTCGCAGATAAACTGCGGTTTGATGGAATAGATGGGGAAAACCTTAAAATGGTTAAAAATCCCGATTTTGTTAATGTGTCAAAGCTTGCTATCAAATATTCTGACGGAATCATTATCGGAAGCGAGGATATAAATGAGGAATTAAAAAAACACCTGTTGACTATTAACAAGCCGGTTCTCGAATTTAAGGATGAGTCCGAATATATTGATGCCTATAATGATTTTTATGATAAGATATTATAATACTTCCCGCTCAGCTCACAGAATAGTTTCTGTTTCTCAACATTTCTTTAGAATAATCCGGCTTTCAGTCTTTGCTCTGATAGTTGTTGCTTCAGTATCTTGCGAGAAGCAGGTCTTGAAAATGGGTCAGGATATTCTTCCTGAAGGTGATTTTGTTTCAATAAAATCTATAGATACTTTAAGTGTATTCTCTTATTTAATGTTTGATGATTCAATAAGAACTGACAACCAGTCAACTTCTTATCTTGGTCAGATATCTGATCCCTATTTTGGAACAACAACTGCAGGATTTGTCACGCAAATAAGACTTAATAAGAGATGGGATGGCCTTCCTTATACTGTCGACTCCGTAAAATTGTATCTGCACTTTTTAACCGCCTCAGCAACCGGAGCAGGAACGACTCATACTATAAGCATGTATGAGATCTCAGATCAGATATACAACGATTCAGCATACTATTCAAACACACCTTTACATAGAACAAATTTTAAGATTGCCGATGTCAAACTGCCTGTTCTGAGATCCGATACAATAAATGATATTGTTCTTACTCTGCCTGGAAATGGTCTGGAGTTTGGAAACTATCTGTTAACCGATACATTAAAGCTATTTTACAGTAATTCAATTCCAGATTTCAGATCTTATTTCAAAGGGCTCTATTTTGAGATGAATCCCAGTTCTTCTCCCTTATTAGTTTCCTTAAGCCTTGTCTATAACCTGTCTACCATTTATAATTTCTTTATAATGTACGGGCATGATGCTGATGGTGTGTCTAAACAATATGCATTCAATCTCGACGCAATAAGTAACAACGCTTCTTATAACAGATATTCGCACGATTACAGCACAGCCACTCTTGGTGATAAAATGGCTCACAAAAATACCACATACAGAGATACCCTATCTTATCTGCAGTCGCTTAACGGAGTATATACAAAGATTTCACTTCCGGGTCTTGAAAAATTGAAAAATGATGCTTCCCTGGGTAAAATAGCTATTAACAGGGCCCGACTGTCGGTTCCTTTAAAATTCACTAAAACCAGTTCTAATTATTATAAAGGTTCGGTACCGCTAAGCCTCAGATTAAGATATAAGGTGAAAGGTGGAACCAGATATGATGTTCCTGATTATTCTATGGCAGCATCTAACCTTGATCCTACACACAATTTCTTTGACGGAAAACTGGATTCCGTGGCAAATGTTTATAATTTTAATATACCTTCTTTTGTTCAGTCCTATCTGAACGATGCCACTGGCAATGTAAATCCTGAAGTCGAAATATTTCAGAATTCAGGAATTTTAAATGTTGTCTTTGGGGCAAATAAGAACAAAACTCCGGTTAAGTTTGAATTAACTTATACTAAGTTCTAGATTTTGTGAACCAAAATAATTACTTTCGTGTTTACATTCTAAAACAATCTAAACATGTGTGGTATTATAGGTTATATTGGGACAAAGAACGCCCGTGAGATAATTATAAATGGTCTGAAAAGACTCGAGTATCGCGGATATGATTCTGCCGGTATTGCCCTCGTCAACGGAGAAACAAAAATTTTTAAGTGTGCCGGCAGAGTAAAAGATCTTGAGGATCTTGTAAACAAATCCGACTTTAACGGTACTACAGGAATGGGTCATACCAGGTGGGCAACACATGGNNGAGCCCAATGAACTTAATGCCCACCCGCAAGCCTCATTTAAAGGAAACTTCATTGTTGTTCATAACGGGATTATTGAAAATTACGCACGTATCAAAAGACACCTCGAAAGCAGGGGAGTGATATTTTCAAGCCAGACGGACACTGAGGTTCTTGCAAATCTGATGGAACATCTTTACCTCGAAGGTGACCTTACAGCTGAACAGGCAATTACTATGGCCCTTAACAGAGTGGAGGGAGCATATGGACTTGTTATAATATGTACCAGGGAGCCTGACAGATTGTTTGCAGCTAAAAAGGGTTCCCCTCTTGTTATAGGAGTGGGTGACGGAGAAAATTTTATAGCTTCCGATGCTACACCAATTGTTGAGTATACACAAAGGGTAATTTATCTTAATGATGATGATCTGGCTATCATAAAGAAAGATGAGCTTATTCTAAAATCAATAAAGACAGAAAAAATACAACCGGAAGTCAAAGAACTTGATCTTAAGATTGGGGAAATTGATAAAGAAGGCTTTGCTCATTTCATGCTTAAGGAAATCTTTGAGCAGCCCAGGGCAATTCATGATACTTTCAGGGGACGGGTATTGCCTGATTATTCAGGCGTGATGCTTGGCGGCCTTCATAATGTCTTTGAGGCAATGTCGCAGGCGGAAAGGATAATAATTATTGCTTGTGGTACTTCATGGCACGCGGGACTTGTGGGAGAATATATATTTGAAGAGTATACCAGGATTCCTGTAGAAGTTGAATATGCTTCGGAATTCAGGTACAGGAACCCCATAATTAAAAAAGGCGATTTTGTAATTGCTATTAGCCAGAGCGGAGAAACTGCGGATACCCTTGCAGCAGTTAAACTTGCAAGAGAAAAGGGAGCAATAGTCATAGGAATATGCAATGTTGTAGGAAGCAGTATTCCTCGCGAAACTGATGCAGGAGTATATACGCATGCCGGTCCGGAGATTGGCGTTGCCTCGACAAAAGCATTTACCACACAGGTTTTGGTTCTGGCTATGATGGCTTTTGAAATAGGTCACAAGAAAGGAGTCCTTTCGGATTCTGCCTATAAATACCTGGTTACAGAATTAGCTTCAATTCCCGGAAAGATTGAAAAAGCATTGAAGATAAATGATCAGGCCCTTGAACTTGCGAGAGTCTTCCAGAATACCCACAACGCTCTTTATCTTGGAAGAGGCTATCTCTTTCCGGTAGCATTGGAAGGAGCCCTGAAGCTTAAGGAGATTTCTTATATCCATGCAGAAGGCTATCCTGCTGCTGAAATGAAACATGGTCCCATCGCCCTTATTGATGAGAATATGCCTGTAGTAGTAGTCGCAACAAAAGATGATACCTATGATAAGATAGTCAGTAATATACAGGAGATCAAAGCCAGAAAAGGGAATGTTATCGCAATAGTAACTGAAGGTGATGAAATAATCAGCAAAATGGCTGACTATGTTCTTGAAGTTCCTGAAACGCTTCCAATATTTTCAGGGTTGCTTGCAGTCATTCCGCTTCAATTGCTATCATACCATATTGCGGTTTTAAGAGGATGTAATGTAGATCAGCCGCGAAACCTGGCAAAATCAGTAACTGTCGAATAAAAAAAATGTAATTTTTTTTGCAGGATATTTACCCCCTTCATATCCTTCCCCAAGTGTGGGAAATAAGAAAGGGGTTAACAATTTTAGCTTGAACCATGGCCCTGACTGATATATATCGGAATTTGTCCAACAAAGAGGTTGAATCCTTAGAGAAAAATGGCTGTAAATGTGATGATTGGAACAGGGTTCGTGTCAAAGAGGGCTTCAATCCATTGTGTTGCGTAAATGTGATTTTTTCTGGTGATATCTCACTAGGGATATTCGATGAACCTTTTGTGGATAGATCGGGAGTTAGTATTGCGGGCGGGATACTGAATGCAAGGTTACATAATTGTACTATCGGATCAAATGTTATTATCAACAATGTAGGAGACTATATTGCTAATTATAATATTGAAGATAAGGTAGTTATAAAAAACTGCGGAAGAATCTGCACAGAAGATGTTTCAACCTTTGGCAACGGAACTATAGTCAATGTTCTGAATGAAACCGGGGGAAGAGCGGTAAAGATCTGGGACAGGCTTTCCGCACATGAGGCATACATAATAGCTCTTTACAGGCACAGGAGTGATGCTGTAAGAATAATAGAGAAGATGATTGATGTTTATGCAGAGACCCATTCTTCATCAACAGGAATAATAGGACATGATTCACGAATCTTTAATTCAGGTAATATCTGTAATGTAAAATTCGGTCCTTTCAGCAAAGTTGAAGGAGCTGTGTCCCTTAGTGAAGGGTCGGTAAACAGTACTGAGGCGGATCCTGTTTACATTGGTCCCGGAGTTATTATGGAGCATTTTATTGTATGTTCAGGATCAAAAGTTACTGAAGCAACACTGATAGATAAATGTTTTATCGGTCAGGGATGTGTGCTTGCGAAACAATATTCAGCAGAAAACTCACTCTTTTTTGCGAACTGTGGCGGCTATCACGGAGAAGCCTGTTCAATATTTGCAGGGCCCTATACCGTTACTCATCACAAATCAACTTTACTTATCGCCGGAATCTTTTCGTTTATGAATGCGGGA
>PMIL01000016.1 GCA_003157075.1 Bacteroidales bacterium
ACAGGCTCTTCAAAAAAATATAGGAGTATGCCTGCGGATAAACTCGCAAAAGCAATGGTTAGTTTAAGTAAAAATCCTGCCGGGAAGCCAGCTGTTCTACAATTTTCGGATATTATGAAATGTATTTAATCTTAACCCCAGCCTTAACCTCAACCTATTTTACCAATTAAGTTCAATTCCTACAGGACAATGATCAGAACCGGTTATGTCTTCGAGAATAAAAGCATTTTTTACTGATGGCAGGAAGGACTCGCTGACCAGAAAATAATCGATTCTCCAGCCAACGTTCTTTGATCTTGCCCCAGCTCTGTAACTCCACCACGAGTATCTCTGAGTCTCATCGGGATACAAACGACGAAATGTATCTGCAAGTCCGCCTACTGTAAGCCTGTCCATTCCATCTATCTCCTCCTGCATATAACCGGCTGTTTTATTGTAATTAGCTTTCGGGCGCGCCAGATCAATCGGTTTATGAGCCACATTCAGGTCTCCGCAAACAATTACAGGTTTGAGGCTTTCAATATCTTTCAGATAATTAAAAAAAACTTTGTCCCAATCCTGTCTGTAATCCAGCCTTTTAAGATCACTGCCTGAATTTGGCACATAAACATTTACCAGGAAAAAGGTTTCAAACTCCAGGCATAATACACGCCCTTCAGTATCATGAACCTCTATATTGATACCCCTTGTCACATTAAAGGGCTTGATTTTTGAGATAACTGCTGTTCCTGAGTAACCTGGTCTCTTCGCAGAATTTGAATAAATATGATAGCCCTTCAGGGGCTCAAGAGCTTCGACAACGTGATTTTCCTGGGCCTTTATTTCCTGCATGCAAAGAATATCGGGACCAATGATTTCAAGATCAGTAAAAAAGTTTTTTTTTGCTATAGCACGAATTCCGTTTACATTCCACGATACGATTTTCATTTTATTCAGCTAACAAGGAGAGTTGTCCTGATAAGATCCTCATCGCGTGAGGAATTTCCTATCATGATATCAAATACCCCGGGCTCTACAACATATTTCATGTCAATGTTGTGAAATGCCAGTTGTTCCGGTGTTATTTCCAGCGTAATTGTCTTTGTCTCTTTTGGTTTCAATGAAACCCTTTTGAATCCTCTGAGCTCCTTAACCGGACGTGTTACAGAGCTTATTTTATCACGGATATATAGTTGCACAATTTCATCACCTGCATACTTTCCGGTATTGGTTACATCAACTTTTACTTTTGTCGATCCATTTTTCTTAATTTTCACCTTTTCAAGCTTAAGGTTGTCAAACCTGAATTTTGAATAGCTTAATCCAAAACCGAAATGGTATAGGGGTAAATTATCCTGCGAGATGTATTCATTCATCTGGGCGCTTGGCTTGAAGTTATAGTACATCGGTATCTGACCGGCTGATTTAGGTATGGTAATTGTAAGTTTTCCGGAAGGATTAACATCACCAAAAATAATCTCTGCTGCTGCTGTTCCGGTTTCCTGTCCCATATACCAACCTTCAATTATGGCAGGAACGTTCTTTACGATATAGTTGATAGATAACGGTCTTCCGTTCATCAGATAAACCACAACCGGTTTCCCAAGAGCAACAATAGCCTTGACAAGCTCATCCTGCTGGCCGAAAAGATCAAGAGTCATATTGTCGCCGATGTGGGTTTTTGCCCAGGCCTCGCGGCACAGATGTTCATTCTCACCAACGGCCAGGATAACTATCTCAGCTTTTTTTGCAATGCTAACCGCCTGGCTTATCAGCTTCATATTCTCCTCTTTTGAAGGGAACTTTATCTCATCCAGTTTCCAGTTAAAGAACGGGATGGTGGGATTTGCGGTTATTTTGCAGCCTTCAGCATATAAAACTTCAGTTTTAGCCCCGACTTTTTTCATTATTCCATCGTACAGACTCACCTTATGGTAAGGTTCACCGGCATAACCTCCGAAAGAGACATATTTTGCACATGGACCTACAACCGCAATTTTTTTGTATTTATTCTTTGACAATGGAAGAAGCTTATCATTTTTAAGAAGGACGATTGATTCGCGTGCCGCTTTCAGGGCAAGCTTTTCTGAAGCCGGATCTTTGGTCACTTTAATTGCTGTCTTTAAATCTACATACGGATTTTCAAACAGGCCAAGCATGAATTTCAACTCAAGCACCTGCGAAACAGCTTTATCAATATCGGCCTTACTTATTTTACCTTCCTTAAGCAATTCAGGCAGGAACCTGAAAGCGTTAGCCTGCGGAAACTCATACTGAACTCCGCAGTTAAATGCTGTTCTTGCTGCAGCCTTGTTGTCTTCTGCAACAAAATGCTTATTAGCGAGCTGTTCTACACCATAATAATCAGAGACTATCATTCCTTTAAAGCCCCATTCCTTTCGCAACAGGTCATTCAATAACCATTTATTAGCATGTGACGGAACACCGTCAACCTCATTATATGAGGGCATAAGACTGACAGGTTTTACATTTTTGATGCATTTTATAAAAGGCGGTAAATGATAATCTAGCAAAACTCTTAATGAATAATTTGCTGGGGCCGTATTCTGCCCTCCTTCAGGTTGCCCGTGACCTGCAAAATGTTTAAGAGTCGCGGCTACATGCCCTGGTGCTACTTTCCCGTTCGAAGAACCCTGAAGTCCCTTCACTGCTGCGCAGCTTAATTCCGAGTTCAGATATGGATCTTCGCCATAAGTTTCCTCAACACGGCCCCACCTCGGGTCGCGGCAGACATCTATCACAGGTGAGAGAACATGGTGAGCGCCTCTTGTACGTATTTCTTTTGCAATAACAGAATAAACTTTTTCAAAAAGCTCAGGATCCCACGAGCAGGCAAGCCCTATTGCCTGTGGAAAGACCGTTGTTTCGCGGCGCATCATCCCATGCTGCCCTTCATCAACAAAAAGTACAGGGATGCCCAGTCTTGTTTCCTCAACAAAATATTTCTGGACATTGTTCCTTATCTCAACGGTATCTTTTACTCCAAGGAAAGTGGGATGAATTGAATTGGCGCCTATCCCGAATGCCTCTTTTGTTTTTTCCGGATCTTTCAGGAACTCATTGTCAAAGTCTTCAATGCCACCTTTCCATAAGCCCATAAGTTGGGCTACTTTCTCCTCGGTTGTCATCCTTGAAAGAAGATCGCTGACACGTGATAAAACGGCCAGTTTTGGATTTTTGTATGCGGGTGTCTTTGAAGAATTGTTCTTCTTTTTCCCGGTTATTTTTTTTTCTGCCATAACGGATTATACATTAATTTATTAATTCTGTTCCAGAGCCTTACGTCGTTCGGCAAGCTCGTTCTGCATCTGTATTTCAGTCGATTTATTTATCTGGTAGTAGAAAAGTAAGATTATTCCGATAGCCAGGAAAGCAGCCGGATAGATACTGGTAATCATCCTGATACCGAATAAGGCATGAGATGTTTGTGCAACATTGGCAACATATCCGTAACCATTCAGCAGAGAACCTGCCAGAGCTCCACCAATTGCCAGACCAACCTTCAGACCAATTAGTATTCCTGCGAATACTATTCCGGTTGCCCTGCGGTTGTTTTTCCAATCGGAAAAATCTGCAACATCAGCCATCATTGTCCATGGTACTGACATTGCCCCGGCTCCCCATGCAAAATTAAAGAGGAGTTGAAGGATAAGGGTAAGAAGGATATCTGTAGGTGAAATTATTATGAAGATGCCGGAAAGCAATACACATAAAGCTATCGCTGTCTGGAATACTGCTTTCTTCCCGAATTTATTGGCAAGTGGTCGCGACAAGGTTAATCCGATGATGGTAACCAGCTGGCTTAAAATATTGATTATACTGAATGTATTGCCAGCTATGTCGGCATTTGATCCGATCATCCCCAGTTTCGCAATTAACCCGAACGATCCTTTGTTCAGCACCTCAAGTATTGAGATCATGCTCGTTTTATCGAGGTAATATTTAAAGAAATAAAGCAGAATACTATTCCTGAGCCCCAGGAATATGAACATTACTATGAATACCAGGAACATAATCAGCCAGGGGCGGTTTTTTAACAGGTCGGAGATATCCTGTTTAAGAGAAGATTTTTGTTTGGGATCGGGTTTGACTCTCTCCTTGGTAGTAAGGAATGTAATAAAGAAGAAGACAACTGCCAGAGCGCAGAAAATCCCCATAGTGATCTGGTATCCTTTCGAACTGTTGCCCTGACCGAAATGGTTAACCATCGGCAAAGCAAATCCCTGTATTGCAATTACAGCGAGTGTGACAAAAATAAACCTTACAGAAGCAATGCTGTTCCGTTCAGCCATATTGCCTGTTATAACCCCGCTCAGGGCTGCATAAGGGACATTATTTGCCGAATAGACTAACATCAAAAGCATGTATGTAACGTATGCATAAATGATCTTGCCCGCGTGGCCAAAGTTTGGCGTAGTGAATGCCAGAAAGCCTATTATCCCAAATGGAACAGCAGTCCATAATATCCATGGCCGGAACTTTCCCCAGCGTGTATTCGTACGGTCGCTTATCGCACCCATAATCGGATCAGTTACGGCGCCCCAGAGCCGTGCAACCAAAAAGAGCCATCCGGCTGCAGCAGCTGATATACCAAACGAATCTGTATAAAAGCTTAATTGAAGAAGCATCATGGTTTGAAAAATAAAATTGGCAGCGCTGTCACCCAGACTGAAGCCAATTTTTTCCCTCATAGAGATTTTTTCTGTCATAATTGCATTTTTTGAACGATAATCCAATTGATGTACGAATATAATAATTTGATTGTAAATTGAGCATTAAATTATTTACATAAAAAATCTGGCGTATAAAAAATGACCTGTGAGCATTTTTAACGAATAAGACAGTAGATAGAATGTATTTTAATAAGGTAAACAGGAGTTCGGGTATGCTCTCTGAT
>PMIL01000227.1 GCA_003157075.1 Bacteroidales bacterium
GCGCTGAAAGGCGCCTTTTTAAGTATAAATCTGACAGTCGATTTCTCGATCTATTGACCAGAATGTATCGCTGCCTTTGGTAGGTAACAGTGATTCCGGATTACAGCAACATTTGCATTGTAATGCGCAACCTTTCAGGAATATAGTGGTGTGTATCCCCTTGACTTCACTTCACTTATTCTCCATAAGTTTTATATCCATCACCGGGAATTCTGTGATCCTTAACCTGGTACATCCATATGGTACCAAAGTAATAATTTCAGGATCTCCTTCAGGTTTTACAGGACTCAAAGGAGGGAAGTCTGCTGAGTTATTCTTCATGGTCCATTCCGGGATTCTTATTCCTCTTGCAGTAATAACAAGAGGCGCTTCGGAGGTTGAAGGAAAATATTTTCCGGAATCCGCCGACCATATCATGTCGCCTTTATCAACGAAAGGGTACCTGCCAATTGTATTTTGGCTTATTTTCAATCCGAGTGTGATATTTTGTTTATCTATCAGCAATCCGTAATTCCATTCACTCTTGGGGTAGATCTCCCAATCAACACTTCCCTTATAGCCAAAATTGTCATAGTTAATTTTGACACTTTTGTACTCTTTTGCAATTCTCAGAGAAAAATAGAGTGGTCCACGCAATAACGACAAAGAGTTATTATATCTCTTCTCTGTACGTAACTCCAAAGGTATATCCAGTGTGATCTGATCGCCTTTTTCCCACTTTTCATAGATTCTAAAATGCGAACCGCCTTTTGCGACCACAGTTTTCTTCTTATAATTTATTGTTACTGAATCAGCCCATCCGGGTATCCTGAGTTCAATAGGGAATCTGACAGATTCTTGTGTGCCGATTGTCAGTTTAACATTCCCGCTAAAAGGGTATTCAGTCTCCTCTGAAATTGTCACCTCTTTTCCCTCACCTACCCGGGCTTTTACAACTGATGGTCCGTAAGCAACAAGAGCAAGTCCGTTATCGTTTGTTGCCATCCACATGGCCTCAACAAACTTCGGCCAGCCCTGGTGCATATTGGCAAGGCAGCATCCATAATTCGGAATAAAGCCATATATATTTGAATAATCACCGTTGTCGCTCCAAACTCTTTTTGCTACTGAAACAAGCACCTGGTTTGATTGCTGATCAAACTGATGCGACCACATATCTGGAGTTGTTGTTCCGGGTAATGCATTGTAAGTAAGATATTCAAGTCTGTCGGCAAATCTGTTGTCACCAAGGACTTCGTAAAGTTCCTCTAGCGAATACATATATTCCACGACGAGACATAACTCGGTTCCCTGATTTGGACTATTTCCTGACAGATGCTCATCTCCGGAAAATCTTCCTCCAGTCTGACCATGGTTAAGATCATATTTTTCCAATCCGGAATAAACTGCTTTTCTGAATCTGTCATCCTTTGATTGCTGATACCATAATCCGGGATATTTTATACCCATTCCGTTATTTACCGAATGAGCTGTTAATCCGCTGGCTCCCAGGTAGGGGATCTTTTTATCGGCTACTGCAGCCGAATCATACGGGAATTTTTCATAATAGCTGGTCCAGTCATAACAGTTTTTTTGTATCGATTCAATTGTTTCAAGTATCCATTTTTCACCTGTTTGTCTGTAAAGCCAGTAGCCTGTAACGGCATTCTCCATTGCCCGCAGACCGCGCCATTCACTATCGGGCCAGTCAGGTGGAGAATCGTGAAGATACCTGAAATATTTTGTCAGAACATCAATTGCTCTCCTGTCGCCTGTTGCTTCATAATACTGCATAAGCACTTTATTTGCTACAGCCAACGGCCAGCGATCCTTGTTCTGTGAAGGCCCGTACCATCCAGTGTCATTGCTACTTGCAATTATTTTTTCAATCCACTTATTTGTTTTATTGATAAGATTTTTATCCTCCAGCAGATAAGCCAGGGGAACGAGCCCATCAAGATAGTAGGGACCGCGTTCCCATGCCTCTCCATCCCCGCCATGCCATGCTGAATTGAGGAGATCGGGCCAGAAATCTTCAAGATTCCCTGTAAGACCGGCAGCCTGAACTTCAAGTTGTGATTTCAGCCATCCGGAAGGTCTTACTGCGCCAAGCGGCAGCCTGATATAGGCATTGGGAAGCAATGGTTCAGGATTGCTCTTATAGTTTATATTGACATCCTGTTTGTTACAACCGGAGAAAATCAGGAATGAAAAAAACAAAAATGGCAATAAGTAATTTTTCATTATAGTATGTAATTAATTTTATATGCTCGATGGCAATACCCAGTAAGGGGGCGCGAACTGAGAATAAAAATACTTTGTGCTTTTACTATCACATGCGAAAAACAAATGAGAATTCCCATTCAAGTCATTATAAAGATAAATATTTAATTTTTCATACCATTGCCATGTTGGAGATTCAGAATAAAACTTAAAATAAATTTCAAAAGCCACTAAATCACTTCAGGGGCTTTTTTTATCTTTGATTTTCATGGGACGTTAGCTCAGTTGGTTCAGAGCGCTTGCCTCACACGTAAGAAGTCACTGGTTCGAATCCAGTACGTCCCACAATTAATTTGAATCTGGAAGTTCAGCCCTCTCACCCTTCAATTATTCATAATACCAGCCAATCAGTATACTTGTCAGGAGCTGAAGAATCTTTTACATATTTGGCTAATTCGGCATCCAGATTTTTCATCTTTTCTGATGCAGCTTTACCTAAATCAGACATAACCCCTTCTGATGTCCAGTATTTGTCCCTGATTGCATCAGAATCAATAGAATATAAAAAGCCGATATTATCTATACATTCCCCTCTTCGGCCTTTTAAGATAAAAATCTTCATCCCGGGAAAGTTCTTTTCAAATGCCGGAATGTATTTTTCATGAAGGAAACTCAGATATTGATCCATTGTAAAACCAGCATTAAGAACAACTGGAGCCCCGGAATGCAAACCTAAAATAGTTCCTTTTTGAAGAGATTGCCCAAAGGATATTCCAGCCATTAAGATCATGGCTGCAATCAAAATTAATTTTTTCATAGCTGAAAGATTTTAGTTAATAAACAAGAATTAAGATAGAAGAGCCTAGAATATAATTTCTTAGATACCTTAGAAAGCAAATTCTCATACAAATTTACACCAGGGGAAAGCTGAAGTTAAATTTATTTTAACTTGCTATATCGCTGATTAATCCGGTGAAATTAATCTTTCTGCAAACAGGGATCAGATCAGTGATAGGATAATGTGATCAATATATGAGATTGTTATGAGAAGATCCTGTATAATTATTTCTTTAACCCGGTTTCAGGTTCTTTTTTTTCACCCTCCTTATTCAGTCCCATGGTTAAAGCTGTCATTCCTGCAAGTCCTCCTAACTGCATGGTTTCCAGTGCTGAGCTCGGAACAATTACTATCGTGGAGTTTGTTTTTAATCCTTCATACAGCATATTCATTGCTCTCAGATGAAGTGCTGTTGGATTGTTTTCATAAGTTTTTGCTGCCTCTCCAAATTTTTCTGCCACCTGTCGTTCCGAATCACCAAGAATAACTCTGGCCTGCCGTTCTCTCTCTGCCTGAGCCTGCATAGACATTGCATCCTGGAGTGAATTGGGAATAAGAACATCCTTAACCTCTACCGAAATTACATTGATCCCCCATGGCTCGGTGCGGTCATCAATAATTTTCTGAAGCTGCTCGCTCATTTTGTCTCTGCCTTCCAGCATCTCCGATAACATTGTTTTGCCAATTACGTCCCTAAGAGCAGTCTGTGATGCCCAGTTAATTGCGTTTCTGTATTCAGCTATTTCAAGGGCAGCTTTCTTAGGGTCCAGAACTTTCCAAAACAGTACTGCATCAACATCTACAGGTACGGTATCTTTTGTAAGGGTCTTTTCTGCCGTAAAAGAGGTTGTAATTACCCGACAATCAATCCAGTAAGCAACCGAGTCGACTATAGGGATTATAAAAAACAGTCCTGGTCCTCTTAGGGAATGGAAACGTCCCAGTCGAAGTACAACTGCTTTTTCCCACTGATCTGCAATTTTTATGGCAGACGAAACTATAAGAGCAATTAAAAAAACTATTACTCCTATAACTATGCCTGCTACATTTGCTTCAGTTCCAAACATACTGTAGACAAATGCCTCCCCGGCAATAAGGATGACAAAGAAAATTAGTGTTGAAAAAGAGCTTTTTGTTTTCATAGCAATATTCTCCATATTAAATTTTGAACAGTGACAATAAGATAGAGTCGCTAACCATCTTACATCAAAGTTCCTAAACAATATCCTCTCATGCAAATATATTTTGCATATTCGTCGTCTAGGAATAAAATTAAAATTGAGGCTTATTGCAGCACATTACCGTATGAAGACAAGTTGCCCTGGAGCGGGTCGGATTATCATTTCCGATTGCTTATTATGCTAAACCTGAAAGATTTTCTTATTTGCTTTTAGCCTGATTTCCTAGAGTTTAAGACCATATTCAAGGTCATTTAGTCTATACCAGATTTTGTTCCCTTTATCATTTTCAATCTGATAGACCCAATAACCTGAACGACCATTAGGTTGATAGCCTCTTTTTACGTAGAGTCTTTCTCCCGGTTCAAATTTACATCTGCGTGCACATATCGGGATATTTCCGTATACGCTGTCCTGGCTGGTTTTAATCAATAAAATATGAGGTCCTATCAGACTCGATGTAGATGTATTACTGTAATTGACAAAGTTTCCTACATATTTTCTTGTAACCACCAATTCATCCTGAGATGATAAACCGGATCTTTCAGTTGTAGCACAGGAAATACCTGACAACATTAATAAGAGGAATCCTAATTTTTTCATAGCTGGGAAGTTTAAATAGTTAATCTCATTTTCTAACGAAATTTCTTTTACTCATCCGATTTTTAACACTTCTGTGTTTTGATATATAAGGTAAAGGTAAATCATGATATGATTCATGTCAAGTCACAAACGGCCATAAAATGGGTATATGGATTAGTTCTGCGTCTTGTTTGTCTATGGAATCGTAATGAATGTAATCAGGAATAATCAGTTTATATAGATGAGAAGGTCGTTTGTCAAAAGGGATGCAATATTGACCAACAAAGTCAATGAAGATCCGGATTAATCATTATATATTTAATTGTAAAATGGTTATTATCACATTATTACATATCAACTCTTCTGGAGAATCAGTTTTTTTTTAAAAGAACAGACTTTTGACTATTGGTTCATTATTTATGACAAAATTTGAGAAAATCGACCTGCCCATAGTAAAATCAGTTCATTTGTAATTCTATTTTGCTCTCTTGAATCAAGATCCGGAAGACTCATTGTTTGACCCAGTCTTTAAATATTAATTTGTTTTGCACATCTGCCTGACGCGCAATCGGATTTTCGCATATGTTTAGAATCATTTCTGCAATCTCCGAAAAATCTAAGGGAAAAACATCAGAAAAATTTGTACATTTATTGATAATTCTTTTCACTAAACTCACCTTACTATGAAATTGACTCTTGGAAAATCCGGCATCTCACTTTTGCTGTTTGTATTTTTATTCTGCAGTTGTAAGAAAGAGCAAACATCAGCGTCGCTTCCCCGAAGCGTTCCCGAAGCACAGGGCGTTTCTTCACAGGGAATAATAGATTTCCTTGACGCTGCAGCAAAGAGTTCTAATGAATTTCATAGTATAATGTTTCTCAGGCATGGAAAGGTAATTGCGGAAGGATGGTGGGATCCGTATAAACCTGGACTCAAACACACACTCTACTCGACAAGCAAAAGCTTTACAGCTACTGCAGTGGGCTTTGCGGTAAGTGAACACCGGTTATCAGTCAAAGATAAGGTAATCTCCTTCTTTCGGGATGTGCTACCGGATACTGTAGGGCCATTTTTATCAGACATGAAAGTAAAGGATTTGTTGAGTATGTCAGCAGGACAAGATCCGGATCCGACTTTTAAAACGGTAGTAAGTGACACTAACTGGGTAAAATCATTCCTGGCAGTCCCTGTCGTGCACGAGCCTGGTACGAAATTTCTCTATAATACACTGGCTACATACATGCTCTCTGCCATTGTTCAGAAAGTTACGGGCGAAAAAGTTATAGATTTTCTTAAGCCTCGTCTCTTTGATCCATTATCAATTGAAGGGATGGACTGGGAGGTAGATCCGCATGGGATCAATACCGGAGGCTGGGGATTAAGACTTAAAACCGAAGACATGGCTAAATTCGGACAACTCTTTTTGCAGAAAGGGAGATGGAATGGAAAACAATTGCTCCCGGTTTCATGGATTGAAGAAGCTACATCCCTGAAGATTTTCCAGGCACCGGAAGCCCCTCAGTCCAAGAAGGATTCCAGTGACTGGATGCAGGGATATTGTTACCAGATGTGGCGCTGCAGACACAATTGCTACCGTGCCGACGGCGCCTATGGCCAGTATATTATAGTTTTACCTGATCAGGATGCAGTAATTGCAATTACAGCTGAAACAGATGATATGCAGGATGAATTGAATCTCATCTGGGAGCATTTACTCCCTGCTATTAAATCCGGAACACTGACAGAGAATGTTTCATTGACCGAGCAACTGAATAAACAATTAGCCTCTCTGGCGCTTCCGTTGCCGGCACCAGGCAACGGATCTTCTGTTACTTCCAGTATCTCAGGTAAAACGTTCGTTTTTGAGTCTAATTATAAACATCTGAAAAATATGAACTTCCAGTTTAATGACAATATATGCCAGGTTACGATGGGTATTGATTCATCCGATTATAATTTTTCTTTTGGATCAGGCAGGTGGATAACCGGTGAAACATCCATGCCGGGTCCCAATTTATTATTAAATGCAAAGGCTCATCATACAGGTCTTCCTGCAGATATAGTGACAGGGAGTTTCGGGTGGAAAGATATTAATACACTTGAACTGGTGCTCCGATATATTGAGAGTCCGCATACAGAAACAATTGACTGTAAATTTGATAAGGATAAAATTTCAGTGGGTATCCACTACAGCAATATGCCCGGCAATATTCAGCCGGAAATAAAAGGGAAGATCACAGAATAATATTAATTGATTAAAATCAATTATGGAAGGGTAGCTAATGAACCTTCCCTGAAGAATCTTTCAGTTAGCCCTGTGATTCGACGTATCTCCTTGCCATCTCGGAGCATGTAACCCATTCGAAACCTGTTCCAAAAACCTTTTGTATGCGATCGGCAAGAACTATCAGTCCTTCCAGTCCCTGTTCGGTCCCTTGTGTAAAGAGTGACTGCCAGTGAGTTACTATCACAACAGGAAAGCCTGATTCTATTAACTGGTGTATCCTTCCTGTTTTGCCGTCAGGAGAAAGAAGTCTGTCAATGCCATCATTGATCATTTTCTGCCGCACCTTTTTGTCCGGAGAAATGTCCATGGACCAGAATATATCACCGGCGTTTGATGGCACACTTACAACAACCTGACCACGCTCAGGATCCCGGTACTCGACAGAACATTGAACCGGGGGCTCATTATCTGATGCCGCATGCAGGAAGTACCATGTGAGTTTTCGTTTGAAAACATTCCATTGTGCATTTCCGAGAGCTTTAGCATACTTATTTTCAACATCTATACCGGAGACCCATGGAGATGTAATTCCAGTGGATTCTATGCCTACATTTCGGAGAATGGTGAAAGCAAGAGTAAAATATTCAACAATTTCTTCCTCTGGCGCCTGCGAAATCCAGGAATCTTCGTACAGATGACGTTGATATTTCCCGGTTTTGAGATCATATGAACTTAAGTGGGTCAGGAATTCGGGGGTTATGTCAAATTTTGGAGCAATCCTCTCTCGCATAAGCTTGAGAAACTCGATCAGATGATCCTGTGGTACCCGTTGAAGCGACTGATCAATACGGCCGAGACAACTTGGCATAGGTATCAGGGTAAACTTTCCACGAAGATTGAAATGGTCAAAAGTATCTGCAACACGCCTGGTGAATTTTGCGGGAACGAGAAAGGGTGTCTCATAACCCGGGAGCTCATAAAATAGGGGATCAACAGGAGATCCGTCATCAATAATCAATGAAAAGGGGATTTTGCCTTTGAACCCGGAATTAGAGGAGTGTTCACTGGCATCAGATAAATCTGCCGCCATTACTTTTCCAATTGAGCCGGCAAACGCTCCGGCGGCTATGCCTGTCCCGGCATATTTCAATAGTGTCCTTCGGTTCATTTTATTCATATTTTCTCTTTTGACTCATGAAATTACTTCAGTCTCAAATTTATATTAAAAACACTTTATCAATCGTAAATTTAAGAATAATACAATAATCAAGTCACCCTATCATGAGCTGTTCAACAAAAAATTGTAATCAGCAAGACATCAGTTTAACTCTGGGAGATCCCTAGCTCATCCACCAAACATCCTTAAGTTAGTGTAAATGAGACAG
>PMIL01000338.1 GCA_003157075.1 Bacteroidales bacterium
GCCGTCAAAGTTATCATAAAATGTTTTACGAAAACCATATTCAGCTTCTAATCCGATATTTTTAAAGACATTTATTTTAAACCCAAATGAGAATGGAATAACAGGAACAGTTGTAAAAGATGCTGATTTAACAAAAGCAATACCAGCTCCTCCGGCAAAATAGGGAGTAAAATTCCAGCGCTTTCCTTCTGTTGAATAAGGGAAGAAATT
This sequence comes from Bacteroidales bacterium, assembly GCA_003157075.1. Lineage (GTDB taxonomy): Bacteria > Bacteroidota > Bacteroidia > Bacteroidales > VadinHA17 > LD21. Next base: position 211 of record PMIL01000338.1, read on the forward strand.
AAATTCAAATTGCAGGGCCCATTCACCTACCGTGCCTGAAAATGAAGCTCCCCGTGCCTGTTGGAATGCATTTTTAAAATCAAGGTCATTTGCCCTGATACCTCCAATGAAAATATTAGTTCTGAAAGACTCCCTGGGATTTAAGTTTAGTCTGTAAAAAATTCCACCTGCGGGAAGCGGAGAATATAACAGTCTGTTAGGATTTATGTCGCCAATGTAAGATGAAACTCCACCAAAAATCCCATAATCGGCGTGGCGCTGACCGGATAAGGAGTGCGACAGTAGTAGAAACAATAATAACCAGTGTATTTTTTTCATTAAAACTGATCCAGCTCTTTATCACCTGAAGGAAGGCAATCCATGTGCACCGTTCTTCAGCTTATAAGTTAAAGTGAAATTTAAAAAATAATAAACGTCATTTGCGCTGGAATATTGTGATGTATAACCGTCAAGGTTATCGGAAAATGCATATCTGCCTGTTAATTCAACTCCAAAGTTAAAATTTGGAGAATATATCAATGTGCTTCCAAGTCCAAACGGTACAACAGCAGCGAATCCGCCTGGATTTAATCCATGGCTTTGAAGAGCAGCATTTGGTCTGATCGAATAACCAATACCGCCTATTCCGACAAAAGCATAAAAATCAAGCGACTTAATAAATCCAATGAAACCTGTATTTTTTCCTTTGGTAAAGAGATAGCTGTCTTCCGCTTTATTCTTAATAAAATAGTATTCACCAATAAGTGCGGGTTCAATAAATAGAATGGAAGCTGCAAATCTTCTGTTTTCATTTGACCCTCTGACGTCCGTTGCGTGCAAAAAACCCGAAGTAAGACTGAGTCTGACATCAAATGGCTGAGAAATTCTGTATTTTAAATTGGCATTGAAATCGAACCTGGTCTGCAACACAGTTATATCCTTTAAGCCCAGTATATTTTTAGATATTGAATAACCTCCTATATCGCCGAAAAAGAAAGAAGGTCCAATCCCGAAAACCATCTCATATCTTTTCAATTTCCAGATTTGGGCGTCAGCAAACGAAACAATGAAACATAGCATTAAAATGGTTAGAAAGGACCGTTTCATAAAAACTTTGTTTTATTACAAAGGCAAATATAATAATCAATTAGCAAGCACGCGAATAATCAAATGTAAATATAATAAATTTATGATTATGCTCCTATTCCGCCTTCCAAAAATGATTCTGTCAGGTTCATTCACTTTCATCTGTTTTTCAATTCCTGGTATCAGCACCCCACATCAACTTACTTCTCAGCGTGCTGTAAAAATCTCTACCCTTTAACATCACAGTTTTGATTTTTACAGGAGACCTAACTATATGAATCTCCTGGGCAAATGGCATTCTCTTTGACCGGAAATCGCATGTTGTCAGATACTCCCTGCTCCTTCCTTCAATTACCATTCTTATCCGTCCTTCCCCGGAAAGGATAATCGGCCTGATTGTAAGATTGTGCGGGGCTATAGGAGAAATAATAATGCTCTCATCTTCGGGCGATAATATCGGCCCTCCGACACTGAGATTATAAGCTGTTGAACCTGTGGCAGTAGAGACAATCAGTCCATCAGCCCAATAAGTATTAAGATGTATTTCATCGATAAAGACACTGATGGTTATCATACTGAGATCAGCTTTCTGGATAGTAATTTCATTAAGCGCCAGTGAAGGATTTCCATCAAAAATTCCTGCAGGATGTGAGATTTCAAGAAGACATCTTTCAATAATTTCGTATTCACACTTACACAGCATATCTACTGAATTACTTATCTCATCAGCAGATATATTAGCCAGAAACCCCATCCTGCCTGTATTTACTCCGGCTATAGGAATACCAAGATCTTTAACACTGAGAACTGTTTCAAGAAATGTCCCGTCACCGCCGACACTTAATACCAGATCGGCCTGTTCAGATGAATAAGTTAAAAGGTGTGGCTTTTCAACTATTTCCCACACATGATCTGTGACGCTGGTAATATCCTTCTGAAAAATCCTTGTTTTAACCCCTCTCCTGTGAAATTCCTCTACCAGCCTGTTTACGCCATCCCTTGTCTTTAAATTATTATCCTTGAAATATATAGCTACTCTCTCCAGCATTTTTCAGATATTTAGATATTTCATCAGAGAATCAAATCTTTCAGAATAAAATTTATCCATAGAATCATTATTAGAAACCCAGGTCTTAACTTCATAATTATAACGCTCAAAGGTTTTTATCACAGATATTAAGTCACCTGTATTTAGTTTCAGAGTTACCTCTAGCTTTGTAGATTCAGGTGGGGAAGTGATATACATGCTGAGAACTTTAACATTATTTCCTTCCACAATCTGCGCGATCTGAGAAAGTGAATAATCCCTTTCTGTAAGCTCGAGAACAATTATTCCGCCAGGCTGATCCATTGATGAAATACCTGCCAAATGCCTTATCAGGTCACTGGTTGTAATAACCCCTTTAAAATGTTTGTTGCTATCAAGAACAGGCACAATTGATAACTTCAGACGGGAAGCCAGTCCTATTACTTCAAAGATATGCTGTTCTCCGTCAACATAGGGCATAAACAAAGTGAGTTTGTGATTCCCGATTGGTTCATCAGGCTGGTTCATGTCATATATATCCGCGTCGGAGATAAGACCCAGGAAATCCTGATTATTAACTATCGGAAGATGCGAAACCCGGAATATCTCCATCCAGTTTAATGCAGTTTGCCCTGTATCGGAGGTCTTGAGTGACGGTATTACTTCGGATATTAAATCTTTAGCGACCATACAAAGTTTTATTTTCAACTAAAATAGTAATAAAAAATCCAGTTATTGTAATTTTGCACTACAATTACAATACGGATAATCCTTACAAATATTATGACAAAGTTAAGCGTAAATATTAACAAGATAGCAACTCTGAGAAATGCCCGTGGTGGAAATGTCCCGAATGTCCTGACTGCCGCTATTAACTGCCAGCTATTCGGAGCCGATGGTATTACCGTACACCCAAGACCCGATGAAAGGCATATCAGATATAGTGATGTTCTGGAAATCAAACCACTTATTACCACTGAATTCAATATTGAAGGTTATCCGTCATCTGAATTCATCACACTTGTACTTTCTGTCAAACCCGATCAGGTTACCCTGGTGCCTGATCCCCATGATGCTATCACATCAAATGCCGG